>JBJOMF010000284.1:0-5494 GCA_046052505.1 Bacteroidota bacterium
ACCTGGAGAGGCCGGGTGTTGAACGATTTCGAGGAGCCGGTTTTCGCCCGATTCCCCGAGATCCGTTCGATCGCTGAAACCCTCTATACGGCCGGGGCCCTGTACGCCTCGCTGAGCGGCAGCGGCAGCTCGGTTTACGGCATCTTCCCCCGAAAACATTCCAATTATCCCGTTTTCCCAGCCCACTATTTCACAAGGATACTGTTGCCGGACCGACGCCCCAATTGAGTTGATACGGACGTCTTATCCTTTTCGTACCTTTGTGTATATGACGGTTAGCGCACATAAGCCCTCCATCCTTCAGACCAATCTCGACCTCCTGAACCACTAAGTTCCCGATTCAGGAAGGGCAGGAACTGCTTTTCCCTGCCGGTCACCACCGGACGCGATCGCGATCATTTCCAAATCCTCACTTTTTACCCGCTAACATGTACCCATGCAATCAACGCTGCATCTGTCCGAAAACACACGCCATTACCTGAAGCTGGAGGAGAAAAGCGGCGCCCATAACTACCACCCGTTGCCGGTGGTCCTGAAGCGGGGTCGCGGTGTTCACCTCTGGGATGTGGACGAAAAACAGTATTATGATTTTCTCGGCGGTTACTCGGCCGTGAATCAGGGCCATTGCCACCCGGTTATTGTGCAGGCCCTGACGGAACAGGCCCGGGAGCTGACCCTCACCAGCCGGGCGTTTCACAGCAACTGGCTGGGTGAGTATGCCCGCTTCATCACACGGTTCTTTGAGTATGACAAAGTACTTCCGATGAACAGTGGGGCCGAGGGGGTGGAGACGGCACTGAAACTATGCCGCAAATGGGCCTATGAGGTCAGGGGGATCACCCCGGATGAAGCGATCATCCTCGTCTGCAATAATAACTTCCACGGCCGAACCTCTACGATCGTCTCCTTCAGCAGCGATCCGCAGGCCCGAACCCATTTCGGGCCCTACATGCCCGGCTTCCGGATCATCCCCTACGATGACCCGGTGGCGCTGGAAAAGGCCTTACTGGATCCCCGGGTTGCTGGCTTTCTGGTAGAACCCATACAGGGCGAAGCCGGCGTCATCGTCCCGAAGGACGGATACCTCCGAAAGGCCAAGGACCTCTGTGAAGCCGCCAACGTGCTGTTTATTGCGGACGAGATACAGACTGGGCTGGGACGCACCGGCCGGATGCTTGCCTGCGACCACGAATCGGTGCGGCCTGATGTGCTGATCCTCGGAAAAGCACTCAGCGGCGGTCTGCTTCCGGTCAGTGCCGTGCTGGCGGATGACCCGATCATGATGACCATCAAGCCCGGTGAGCACGGCAGTACCTATGGAGGTAACCCACTCGCCTGTCGGGTGGCCATGGCAGCTTTGCAGGTACTGAAAGACGAATTGATGGCGGAAAATGCTGCCGTCGCCGGTGAACGGATGCGAAGGGAACTGCGCTCGATCAGATCGGAGCATATCGCGACAGTACGTGGCAAAGGACTGATGAATGCCATTGACATCCGTCATTCTGACCCCGATGCAGCATGGACATTCTGTCTGGAACTGATGGAGAACGGCCTGCTGGCCAAACCCACTCATGGCGACAAGATCCGGCTGACACCCCCGCTGATCATCACTGAAGAGCAGGTCCTACACAGCGTGGATATCATTCGGCGCTCCCTTACCTGTCTGGACCGTTGAGCGGCCCAAGTAACAGACAACACGGGTTAAATAAAGGGGGTCAATCCTGCTTCCTCAACTTCATATCCGGGAACAGGGCGGAGACCAGCAGCAGCACGGAGGAAACAAGCAGCAGAAAGATACCCGCCTCCCTGGTCGGGCACTCACCGCCCTGGCAGGCGCTGAATAGAAAAAAATTCCGGATGGCCCAGGCCAGGTTGATGGCCACCACGATGAGATTGGTCCGCTTGGCCCAGATACGTGGGATAAGTGTAAGGATCACAAATACAGACGCCAGCAGGATGTGAAAGTAACCGGGCTTGCCGTAATTGCTCCCGGTGGTATCGAGTCCGGAGAAACTGAGACCGCGGGACTCTACCGTAACCCATGTCAGCATACAAGCCAATGCCAGCAGCAATGCTGCGGCCAAACCGGCGTATTTGAGTATTCGGGGCATCATATTGTTTTCATTCAGGACCTCCCATAGATCTTAAGAACAGGCTCACGCATCGCTGCAGACTCCTCGGTGCAATAATAAAAGATCGTGTCCGCGATCGATTTGGGTGTCACCCAGTTGCCCGGATCGGCATCCGGCATCGACCGGCGGTTCTGCGGTGTATCGATGACAGAGGGAACCACCACTGTGGTCACCACATCCGTTCCCAATGCCGACTCGTTCATCAGCTCCGCAAGGCGGAACACCAAGGACTTGGCCATACCATAGGCCACCGTTCCGGTGCTTTGCCGCATATCGGAACCCGGCCGTGAGCCGATTAGAAAGATACGGCCCCGCCCCCGCTGCATCATTCCCATCCAAACGGGTTGGGCCACTTCATAGGCGGTCTCCACATTCAACCGGAACTGCGCACGCAATGCGTCCCGGTCCGTTCCGCGCAAGTCGCCTATCGCAAATCCGCCTACCGTCAGCACCGCAGCATCCGGACCGCCGGATGCGAACAGTCGGTTCTGAAGAATACGTTCACCGGTACCCTCCTCAAGCAGATCCGCCTTCACGACCTCCAGAGCCGTATGGCTTATGGGAAGGACATCCGAAGTACCGATCACGGCCAGTACCTGCCAGCCCTTCTCCAGAAAGGTGGTCGTAAGTACCTGACCTAAATTTCCGGCTGCACCGGTAATGAGTACTGAAGGCATGGATTCAGATTCCGGACCTGTCCGGAGACGACAAAAGTACTGAAGTCCGGCCAAGGGTCACTATGGCTTCGAAGTCGAACGTCCGTTCCGCCTGCGGAAGTAAATATAGAGGGGGATCCCCAGAGCAGTGATCAGAAGTCCCAGTACGGAATTGACGACCGGTTGCCGGCCGTGGAGATAGTTAGCTACATCGTTAACGAGGGTTGACACCAGATAGAATCCGGCAAAGGCGATGAACAGAAACGTAACAAAGGGGTGGCCCCAGATGCGATAGGGCCGATCCGCCTGTGGCAGCCGCCTCCGCAGGATCAGGATACCCACCGCCCCCATCCCATAGGCGATCCAGGATATGAACACGAACATGTCAGCCAGCATATCGAAGGTTCCGGAGAAGATGAAAAGGCAGGTCCATACCCCATGCAGCCACAAGGCATTGGCCGGGGTCTGAAACCGGGGGTGATCGGCACCTGCCCAGGATGAGAAGAGCCGGTCACGCCCCATGGCATAGGTGATCCGGGCACAGGCCATCACGTTCCCGTTAATGGCACCCATGGTACAGATGACGATGAGGGCCGCTACCAGTGCCTCGGCCGTGTGCCCCAAAGCGACCTGAATGGCATCCGATGCCACCAGTGCCGACCCTGCCATTCGCTCTACCGGTAAGGCGAACAGGTACGCCTGATTCACCAGAATGTAAATTCCGGTGCAAACGAGTACGCCGGTGAAGAGACTGCGCGGCAGGTTTCGTCCGGGTTCGCGTATCTCCCCAGCCATGGCGGTGACATTGATCCACCCGTCGAACGCCATGAAAGCGCCGGTAAGCGCTGCTACGATGCCGCCCAATAATGAGGCGCCGGTGAGTGAATGATCCACCTGATAAAAATTCCGCACCGACCCCTCGCCGGATCCGAAGATCCCAAGAACAAGCAACAGCAACACAGCGATCTTCACAAAGGTGGAAATAACCTGCAAGCGGTCGCCGGCCCGTAGACTGCGGGCATTGATCCAGGTGAGCGTCAAACACAGGAAAGCGGCCAGCCCTTTCACCCCTGCATCCTTGAGCGGGTACAGATCGCCCAAAGCGGGAAGATGCCAGACAAAGCGCCTGACGGTCTCATCGGAAAACTCGGGTAGCCCTATGAAAAAATCGAGGTAATAGGCGCAGACAAAGGAGATCGAGGCGACAGCCGCGGTATTGATAACGGCAAAAGCGGCCCATCCGTAAAGAAAGGCGGTAAAGTCACCGAAGATGCGACGGAAATAGACATACATCCCGCCTGACCGGGGCATCATGGCTCCCAGCTCGGCATAGATCAGGGCCCCAAAAAGGGAGAAGAGCCCTGCCAGTACCCATACCAGGGTAAGCCATACCGGTGAGCCCAACTGTGCGGCCATAGTAGCCGGTTTCATGAACACCCCTGAGCCGATGATACTGCCCACGATGAGCGCTACCGCCGATGTAAATCCGATCTTGGTATGGGAGCCCCCCGTTGACACGAGAGAAAGATAGAGAAAAAGCCCCGTATGGCCTGTCGCCATATGGGGCTTGGAGGGTACCATGGCAATGGCTTCAGCCCGAATCACGCGGCGCGTGATACCTACCGGCCGGATCAAGGTTCTTCCCGGTGGGATTAACAGGCATTACAGGATCGGACCTTAGGCTGGTCGGTTATGACCATGAGACCAAAATAATACGCCAAGAGGTCGATGTCAAGAGGAAGTCCGTACAAGAAATCCACAGCCGACTCAGGCATAGAGTTCGTCCCGGAGCGCCCGTACCCGAGAGTCGGTCAGGTACTCATCGAAGGTCATGAGCCGGTCGATGATACCCCGGGGGGTGAGCTCGATGATCCGATTGGCAACGGTTTGCATGAACGTGTGGTCGTGACTGGTAAGGAGAACGATACCCTTGTAATCGGTACACTGCTCGTTGAAACTCTGAATACTTTCCAGATCGAGGTGGTTGGTAGGCTGGTCAAGCAGTACCACATTCGGGTTCTGCAGCATCATGCGGCTGAGCATGCAGCGCACTTTCTCGCCACCGCTGAGCACGTTCGTCTTTTTCATCACATCATCCCCGCTGAACAGCATCTTTCCCAGGAAGCCACGGAGGAAGGGCTCGTCCACATCCTTCACATTTTCGGGAACATACTGCCGCAACCAGTCCATGAGGTTCAGGTCGCCCCGGAAATACTCGGAATTCTCCTGCGGCAGATACGCCCAGGTAACGGTTGTCCCCCACTCGTAGCGACCGGTGCCGGCCGGTGCATTACCGGTCACGATCTGGAGGAATCCTGTTACTGCCAGCGGATCGCGGCTGAGCAGGGCGATCTTATCGCCCTTATTTACGGTGAAGCTGACATCGCTGAATAAGATCCGGCCATCGACCGTTTGCGACAATTTCTCCACGTTCAGGATCTGGTTGCCCACCTCCCGCTGTTGCTGGAAGATGATACCGGGGTATTTCCGGTAACTGGGTTCGATCTCCTCGATGGTCAGCTTTTCCAGCGCCTTCTTCCGGGCGGTGGCCTGTCGGCTCTTGGATGCATTGGCACTGAAACGGGCGATGAAATCCAGCAGTGCCTGGCGTTTATCCTCGACCTTTTTGTTCTTATCAGACAACTGGCGGGCCATCAGCTGCGAACTCTGGTACCAGAAGGTATAGTTTCCGGTGAAGATCTTGAT
>JBJOMF010000285.1:0-10028 GCA_046052505.1 Bacteroidota bacterium
TGTATACCTGATCCTGATAGGTTTCCACCAGTTCGCGGAAGGCGGCCTCATCGCCGGCACAAAGGGCTTGTATGAGCGGGCGTTCTTTCAAGAGAAATACACTGCCATTTGACGTTCGAACTTAAGAAAACTTTGCTGTTTCGTAACTTCACGCGTATGGTCCCGTAGTCCAGACGATGCGCCAAAGCGCATGTCTGGATGCAGACATTCGCCATAGGCGAATCGTCTGCATTCAATCAGGATCATTTTGATAAATCGAAACGACCGATCTTTAATTATGGTCCCGTAGTTCAATGGATAGAATAGAAGTTTCCTAAACTTTTGATACAGGTTCGATTCCTGTCGGGACTACAAACAGGCCCTGACGATGAGCTTTGCTCATGTCAGGGTGCAGACCGAAGCGTCTGCATTCGATTCCTGTCGTGCTACACGACTTCCAACAAGGCATTCCGCAGTGGTTTGCCTTTTTCAAAAGGGGCACTTACACGGGAGATACTGATACTAAAAGAAGGGACAAATCGCTAACAAAGGAATCTGATCTTGATGATTTTTAGTCCTCTTTCGACCCCCAAAAGCTGAACAAATCGTTTTTCTCATTTGAGATCCGGCCCTCAAATGAAATTAATGGGTTTTCCCTATTTTTGAATTCAATGGCAATTTGCTACATAGCCTCTTTCAGCTGGCGCTGGCGTTCGTATACGACAGGCCACGGTGGTATTTCCTATTGGCGTTGACCGCCATATACACTGAATACAGAAGAGCCTGTCTACAAAAGAGACAGGCTCTTCGCATTTTACCGACCTCTTTGCAGCACCATATTTTCATCCATCATACAAACCAGTTTATGAAATATTATCTCACCCCCGAACAAACCCCAAAACAATTCTACAATATCCAGGCAGACCTGACCACCCGGCCACTCCCCCCGCTCCATCCGGGCACCCGTCAACCGGTCGGACCCGCCGACCTGGCCCCCTTGTTCCCGATGGAACTGATCAGGCAGGAAGTCAGCACCGACCGATTCATTGAGATCCCCGATGAAGTGCGCTCGGTTTATCAGTTATTCCGCTCCACCCCGTTGGTGCGGGCCACCCGGCTGGAAAAAGCCCTGAATACCCCCGCCCATATCTATTACAAATATGAAGGGGTCAGCCCCAGCGGATCGCACAAGACTAACACGGCGATCGCCCAGGCCTTTTACAATAAAGAGGAGGGTATCCGAAAGATCGTAACCGAAACCGGCGCGGGTCAATGGGGAACCGCCCTGAGCTTCGCCTGTGACCAGTTCGGACTTGAATGCGAGGTATTCATGGTGCGAGGCAGCTATGACCAGAAACCATACCGGAAAGCGATCATGGAAACCTACGGTGCCACGGTCCACCCGTCGCCCAGCACCCTCACACAGGTGGGAAGGAACCTGCTGGAAAAAGACCCTCAGATCCTCGGGTCGCTCGGCATCGCCATCAGTGAGGCGATCGAGATCGCGCTTCAGGATGAAAAGACACACTATGCCCTCGGTAGCGTATTGAATCATGTACTCCTGCACCAAACGATCATCGGGCAGGAAGCCATGCTTCAACTGGAACAGGCCGATTCCTACCCGGATGTCGTGATCGCACCCCTGGGGGGCGGATCGAATTTTGCAGGGATCGCCTTCCCCTTTATCGGTGCCATGCTGCGCGGAGGAAAAAAAGTGCGGGCCGTTGCGGTAGAGCCGGCTTCCTGCCCGAAACTGACACGCGGTGTTTTCGGATATGATTTTGGCGATAGCGCCGGATTTACACCGCTTCTTCCCATGTACACCCTGGGGCATGACTTTATACCCCCCGGGCTTCATGCCGGCGGCCTTCGATACCACGGGGCCAGCGCCCTCTGCAGCCACTTGTTGAACGAAGGTCAGATCGAGGCGGTCGCCCTTCAGCAAATGGAATGCTTCCAGGCAGGCCTCCGCTTTGCAAAAGCCGAAGGCATCCTGCCCGCTCCCGAAGCCACGCATGCGATCGCACAGGTATTTCGGGAGGCCGAAGAGGCCCGGCTGTCGGGTGAAAAACGGGTGATCCTTTTCAATCTCTGCGGACACGGACACTTCGACATGAGCGCCTATGCCGATTATATACAGGGGAAACTCCGCGACCATACCCTGGATGAAGAAGAACTCAAGCGGTCGGTTTCGACAGTGACGGCCATCTGACCCGAGAATAGACAATGTCAAAGGCAACTCCGTAACGAGTTGCCTTTTTTCAGTTACGGCCACCCGAGACGACGGTCATCCGGATCGGACCTTCCCCTGCCCGACCAACAGGCCCGCAAGGGAAACCAATAACCGGGGACCGGAGATGCATACCTGCTTTGCCATGCATCCTGTTGGATAGCTGCGTATATTTGCAAGCCGCATCCCTTGATCGACTGCCGAAAACGATCATTATAAATCGAAGCCTCATGAGGAATTTATCGGTGGCCATTATGGCCACACTACTGGGTCTGTTCGGAACCAATGCCGCGTTCTCGCAACAGCCCACCCCTGCCCCAAACCCTGCCGACACCCAAACGACCATCATGAAGGTGAAAGGCATCACCTGCTCCGCCGACCTGAAAACCATCATGGCCAACGTCGAGAAAGTTTCCGGCGTCACCAGCTGCAAACCCGGAAAACAAGGGCCTACGACCTCCTTCGAGATCCGGTATAATCCCGCACAGACAACCGAAAAAGAGATCCAAGCTTCCATCGAGGGCACGGGCGGCTGCAAGGACCCCAACGAACGACCGTATAAAGTGAAACAATAAGGGAAGCCATCCCCACGGATGCGAAACCTCATCACATACACCTTGCTGTTCGGGCTCTTCCTACCCCAGACAGCGGCAACCCAACGGATCACAGGATCGGTAAGCAATAACCGGAATGAACCCCTCATCGGTGCGACTATACAATGGCTGGGCTCAAAAAAAGGCGTTTTCACCGACAAACAGGGTGCATTTGAGATCCCCGCGACCAACATCGGCGACAAAAGACTCATCGCCAGCTACGTCGGGCATTTCCCGGATACCGTTCGGATCACCGAACAAACCATCGTATCCTTTCAGCTCAAAGAACGACCCAGTCTCACCGAAGTACTCATACGTGGTGAACGCGACGGGGTGATCCTGTCTGACAGCAAACCCATCAAGACCGAACAGATCACGCAAACCGAACTCCGTAAGGCCGCCTGCTGCGACCTGGCCGGCTGCTTCGAAACGCAAACCACCGTTCAGCCACAGACCACCAACGTGATCACCAACGCCAAAGAACTGCGGATCCTGGGCCTCGCCGGTGTCTACAACCAGATCCTGATCGACGGCTTTCCCCTCATCCAGGGTCTCACCTATACCTACGGCATCAGCAGCATCCCGGGCAGCCTGGTGGATAATATCTATATATCAAAAGGTGCCAACAGCGTATTGCAGGGCTATGAAGGCATGAGCGGCCAGATCAACGTGGAGACCAAAGAACCCGACAAGACCGACCGGCTTTTCCTCAATACCTACATGAACAGCTTTCTGGAAAAACACTTCAATATCAACTATGCTGGCAAAACAGGCAAATGGAGCCAACTGACCGCCCTCCATACTGTACAACCGGCCCAAAAGACGGACAGGGACGAGGACAAGTTCCTGGACCTCCCACAGCTTACCCGATACCTGATCGCCACAAAATGGAAATATGGTAATGAAAAAGAATGGGGCTGGAGCAGCCGGCTGGGATTCCGCTACCTGAACGAGGAACGGATCGGCGGACAAACCGCTTTTAATGCAGACCGCGACAAAGGAAGTTCAGCGGTGTATGGCCAAAGCGTGGTCCTCCGACAGCCAGAGTTCTGGACAAAGACCGGATACCGCCTCAACGACCAACACCAGTTCATTCTGTTCACCTCCGCCTTTCACCAAGAGCAACGGTCTTACTTCGGAACAGTTCGATACGATGCGCAGCAAACCAATGTGTATGCCAATCTTCAATACGAATGGACCTATGCCGGTCACGACCTCAAAACCGGTATCAGTTACCGAAACCTGAACCTCGGAGAAACGATATCCTTCACGGATACCATCCTGCGCCGATCCTATGCAGGTGATTATCGCCGCCGGGAGAGCATTCCCGGATTCTTCGCTGAGAACACCCTGCGACTGGCGCAGAACCGGCTTACCTGGATCGCCGGCCTGCGTGCGGACCACCACAACCAATTCGGTTTCCGCATCACACCGCGGACCCTGCTGAAATATGACCTGACACCCAAGACCATCCTCCGGGCCAGCATCGGCACGGGGTGGCGAACGGTGAATCTATTCTCCGAGAACATCGGACTACTGGTCAGCTCCCGTGACATAGTTTTTGCTGAGCGACTGCAGCCTGAAAAGAGCCTGAACGGAGGCATCAATCTCACCAAGCGGTTCGAAACGAAAGACAAGAACCTATCGGGCTACCTCAGTATGGACTTCTACCATACCCGCTTTCAGAATCAGATCTTTCCCGATTACGATACCGACCCCACGAAAGCGATCGTCCGGAATTTCACCGGAACAAGTATCAGCAACGGCTTTCAGACCGAGTTGTCCATCCACGCGTACAAACGCTTCGAATGCAAGAGTGGTATCAATGTGCTTGATGTATACCGGATAATCGAAGGCAAGAAAAAACTGTTGCCCTTCAATCCGAGATACAAGGTCCTGACCACGTTCAGCTACAAATCCATCAGTGAACGGCTCCAAATGGACATGAACCTGCACTGGTACGGTAAACAGCGGCTTCCGGATACGGATACGAATCCGGCGGAATACCAGCGTCCATCCTTATCCAGGGCCTATTCGATACTGAATGCACAGATCACCTATCGATTCAGAAGCTTGGAAGTCTATGCCGGTTGCGAAAATATGGTGGACTTCCGACAACGCCGGCCCATCATCAGCTGGCAGGATCCATTCAGCCCTTATTTCGACACGTCCTCCGTATGGGGTCCTACCCGGGGTCGGGAGGCATATGCCGGCATCCGTCTGCGGCTGAAAAAGAACTAGGTCCGACCTCCTCACCCCTTTCACTGGTATCTATTTATAGATACAAACGCCGCTGTTGCCTGGTAGTGATATGCCGGATGCACCTCTGAAAAAAATTCAGTCAAAAACCCTTCCAGCAAGAATTCAGTGGAAGAATAAATCGGAATGAAGTTATTCGGATAAAAAATCATCCGTAAATACACGTATGTTCCATATGTTGAAACCTGTGAAATTTAAAACGATGTTAATCTAAAGTTGAGACCAGGCGATTGGAATTCTACATTTGTCGCGGCCAAGTCAAATAGCCTTTGCTGCGGCCATTTTATAACCTTTTTAATCCAATCGTATGAAACCAATTAAACCTTTTTTAGTTGCCTGGATGCTGATCGGCAGCCTGCTCACCCAGGCCCAGACCGCTACCGCACCGGCCGTGGGTGACGGTACGGCCCAAAATCCCTATCAGATCGCCACCTTGGAAAACCTGTACTGGGTCACCCAAAATCCGGCACAATGGGTAACCGGAAAATATTTCATCCAGACTGCTAATATTGATGCCGGTGCCTCCACATCCTGGTTTTCGAATGGCTCGGGCGGCTACTATGGATTCCCCGCCATCGGAGGATACTCACAAGCCGTAGGCAATCAGTCATCCGGTTCTTTCAATGGCAACTATGACGGGCAGGGATTCACGATTTCCAACTTATATATGAACCGGTCGCCCCATTATGTAGCCCTTTTCGGATATATCAATAATGCGACGATCAAGAATATGAACCTGCTGAATCCTACCATACTGGTTGGGAGTACCGGCGGTTCGGCCAGCAATGGCTACAGTGGAAATGCGATTTTTGTCGCTTCCGGGTCGGGAACCATTGACAATATCCATATCACGGGCGGCACCCTTACCGTGAACAGCTGGCATGGATACATCGGCGGTATGCTCGGTCGGGTTTATATGGTCAACGCTACCAATTGTTCCGTAAACGCGAGTATCAGTGCGACCACCACCTACGGAGGAAATTCAGGGGGATTCATAGGCTACTCGGAATCGGGTACCTGTACGTTCACGAACTGCTATGCAAGCGGAAGCTTCAATTCCTCCAACTTGTCGAATTGTGGAGGGTTTACAGGAGGATCCTACGGCGGTAACTATACTTACCGTCGCTGTGGCACCAGCGTCAACGTCACGCTGTCGAACTATGCGGGCGGATTCGCGGGGCTTGTTTACGACCAATATGCTACGTTTACCGATTGTTATGCCACCGGAAATGTGTCTTCCAACTTTGCTGGCGGATTCTTCTCCTGGAGTCAGTCCACCGGAGGATCGGTCTTTCAGCGTTGCTACGCTTCAGGTACCGTCTCCGGATCCAACTCGGGCGGTTTTGGTGGAACAACACAATCTACCCACTCCTATACCGCCTGTTACTGGAACACACAAACGACCGGCAAAAGCAATGGTTTTGGAAACTTAACGAACAATGCGAATGTGGCTGGCAAAACTACCGCCGAATTCCAAAACCAGAGTACCTATTCAGGCTGGGATTTCATTAATGAATCCGCGAACGGGACCAACGACTATTGGATGACCTATGCGAGTGTTAATAACGGATTTCCTTTCCATAATACCCCCATCAAAATTTGGACCGGGAATGTGAGCGATTCCTGGACCGCCGCCGGCAACTGGCAATACGACAACCTGCCGACAAGTACCTCCATCGTCAAGATCAACCCGGGAACCGTCACCCTGCCAACCTTTTCATCAAATGTGACCCTGGACCGCTTCGACTTTAACGGTGCCGCTGCGTCCCTGATATTGGGAAACATACAGCTCACCTGTAACCAGGTATTGGGCGGAAGTGCCAACGGGTATGTTAAAACCAACGGAAGTGGCACGCTTCAGATCACCGTACCCAGCGGACAATACCGATTGTTCCCCGTCGGCAACGGAGCGTACAACCCCGTCGGGATCGCGAACCGAACGGGAGCAGGGGACAATTTTTCCGTCAAGGTCCGCGATGAAGTGCTGCTGGGTGGCACCACCGGTTCACAGATCAGCAGTCCCCGGGTGAACCGCACCTGGGACATCTCAAAAACAAATGCCAATGCGGGTTCGGGTATCGATTTCATCTTTACATGGAACAGCGATGAACAGCAGGGGTCCATCGCCACTTACCGACTCAATCACCATAACGGATCATTGTGGGAATTCGCAGCCGGGTCATCTGCCACGCCGACCGGAACGACCACCCGGATCATGCGACATACCGGCTATACCGGCACATTTTCGCCCTTCTCGGTCGGAAGCAATCTGACGACCCTGCCTGTAAGCTGGCTCTCCTTCACCGGACAAAAGCAGGGTGACGTCGTTCTGCTGAAATGGGCTACGGCCAGCGAGGTGAACACCCGCGATTTCCAGATCGAGCACAGCACAGACGCCCGCTCATGGAGCGCCGTTGGAACAATCGCTGCAGCAGGCAACAGCACATCGACCCTGCAGTATAGCTATGTTCATCAGCAGCCCGTGAAGAACAATGCCAGGAACTACTACCGCATCAAACAGCGGGATATTGACGGACGGGAAACGTACAGCAGTATCGTGACCATCATCTACAATGGGTCAGGCTTCGATTTCAACGTTTTCCCAAATCCTGCCACAGATGTGATCAAAGTGATCCTGTCAGAGGAGAAGGTGATCCGCATCATAAGTCCCTCCGGGGCCACGATCCTTACCAGTAAACTGGCAGCCGGACAACACCAGCTTCCGGTGGCAAACCTCCCGCGGGGAATGTACCTGGTGCAGGCAGATCAGGAATGGCAGCGGGTAATCCTCAGATGACGAAGCCCGATAGGATACCGCACGATAAAAAAACCGGTCGATCGACCGGTTTTTTTATTTGAATGATATACAGACGATACACCAAGCCCGTCAAGGTACTACGAAGGAAATGGCCGCAACGGTCGTGGGGTTGATATTCGGAAAAACCTGACGCCCCAGGTTGGGGTCGAAATAATCATTGGATCGCCACGAATCGCCATACATCCGTACGAACACTGTTTGTCCGCTGCTGAAGCCCATGGCGATGAGCTGGCTTTGGGTGAAACCCGTGATATTGCTGAGATTTGAAAAATTCGAGAGTTGACTGAATGCCCGGTAATTATTACTCGAAACATCCGAGGTCGTTCCCAGAAAATAGCGGACAAATGCCCTGCTGGCAGTCGAAGGTGCCGGATTGAGATTGTATGCGAAAGTCACTCCCGGCTCCCCGTTCAGGCTGCTGCCGTTCACGCTCAGCCCCGTCACCGTGGTGGTGGATTGCTTCCCGTATGCAACGAGTGGCACCTGGGTCGGCGTTTGAGAGCCCGTATTTGCATGCGAGATACCGAAAACGCGATACGTACCATATCCGCCCTTGCTGAAACTGAGATCGTAGGTGTCGAAGGGAAGGTTATTGAACGTGTATCGGCCATTGGCATCGGTCGTGGTACTCACACCCGTGAGATTGGTGATGGTAACGGTGATCCCCGCCACATCCGTGGTAGACGTAAGCTTATCATCCCAGGTTTGCACCGTCCCCGACAAGCTGCCGGTAGCCGGCGGTGTATTATCATTGTTTTTCTTGCTGCATGCAAAGAGTATCGTAAGGAGCATGAAAACGAGGACCGGATAGATCCTTGGAAAACTGCGATTCATAAAGCCGGTTTTAGCGTGAATGACCCCTTGGCGGGTCGGCGCAAAAGTAATCGGTGCAGGTCATTTGAACAAGTGAGGATCGTCCTGTACTGAATGCGAACTCCGATCTATGATAAAAATAGATAGTATGTACGGGGGTGCGTTTCAGAATATTGTTGCCTACAGATGCAATGTCGGAGCGATCACGGACGTCCAGATGGCATAGCCTGCGGCATTCATATGCAGGTTGTCGGCGATGAAGAGCTCCGGCCGCACATTTCTGGTCGCATCCAGCATGGGACTGTGCACATCCACATAGGATACTTTTCGTTTTTTCGATATGAACGCGCGAATCAGCCGATTGGTTTCGATGAACCGGTCCTGCAGCTGCCACCGGGCCACACTGGGTTTGATCGAAAGGAAGACGATGGGTGTGCGGGGTGCCAATGAATGACGCAGGATCCGGTACAGTTGCCGGAAGCGGTCGCGCACCATGCGGGGTGTCACCGTGTCGGATGCAGCGAGGTCGTTCTCGCCACAATAAATATAGACCTGCCGCGGGTTGTACTGTACGATGGTTTCGTGTACGAACCGGATCAGGTCGGGTAGAGAAGAACCCCCGAACCCACGGTTCAACACCGGATATCCTTGAAAATCCTGTGCAAGTGTCTTCCAGCCACGGATGGAGGAACTGCCGGCGAATAGGATGGGCTGAGCCGGTGGCCGCTGAAGGCTGTCTAGCCGGCGAAAAGCATCGATCTCCGATTGAAACGGGGCCTGTTGCGCCCGTACAAGGGCGGGCCCCATACAGAGACCCATGCAAAGGATCTGCAGGATCCGTCTCATTTTTACAAGATACTGTTCATGCCCATCAAATATAATAAGCCCGGCCTTAACCATCCAGTGTAAAGGATCCGAAACGAAGCGATCCGATCACGGATAGTACGCAGAAATCCCGGCGCTCCTGTTCAAGATCAGTTGCGCCCGGTCCTGATCTTGGTATATTTGCGACCAATTCAAAAAAACCTATCAACTGAACCGTATGGAAAACAAGGAAACCCCCAAATGCCCCTTCAGCAACGGCACCCTCAAGCAAAGTGCCGGGAGCGGCACCCGGAATCGCGACTGGTGGCCCAACCAGCTCAAACTCAACATCCTTCGCCAGCACTCGAGCCTCTCGGATCCGATGGACAAGGACTTTGACTATGCCGCCGCGTTCCAGACACTGGACCTGAAAGCCGTGAAAAAGGATATCACCGACGTGATGACACAGTCGCAGGACTGGTGGCCGGCCGACTATGGCCATTACGGTCCCTTTTTTATCCGTATGGCCTGG
>JBJOMF010000286.1:0-2830 GCA_046052505.1 Bacteroidota bacterium
TTCTCTACCAGGGCTCCGTTTCGGATGGCATGGTAGATGTCGGGCTCTTTCTCCTCGCTGAGTTGGATCGTCTTCGCGTAACAGCCCCCCTCGAAGTTGAAAATATTGTCTGCCGTCCAGCCATGTTCATCATCACCGATCAACTTACGTTCAGGGTCTGCGCTGAGCGTCGTTTTCCCTGTGCCGCTGAGACCGAAGAAGATCGCAGTGTCACCGTTCGGACCGCAATTGGCGCTGCAGTGCATGCTCAGCACCTTTTTTTCATGGGGCAGCACATAGTTTAGAACCGTGAAGATGCCTTTTTTGATCTCACCGGTATAACCGCTCCCTGCGATGAGGATCAAGCGGTGCTTGAATGAGATGACGGAGGCATTGTGCTGGCGGGTGCCACATGCGGCAGGGTCCAGCCGAAGTCCCGGTGCATTGAGGATGATCCAGTCGGGCTCGAATCCCTCCAGCTCCTGCTCGTCCGGACGAAGGAACATATTGTAGGCAAAGAGATTGCTCCAGGGTTTCTCGGTGACGACCCGGATGCGCAGGCGGTAACGGGGGTCGGCGCAGGCGTGGCAATCCCGGACCCAGATCTCCGGACACTGCTCCAGGTAGCGGGAGACCGCATTGCGGATCGTTTCGAAGTTTTCGGGATCGATCGGAATGTTGAACTCGTTCCAGTTCACCGTGCCTTCCGTTGTTTCGTCCCGCACCGTGAACTTGTCCTTTGGGGAACGTCCGGTGAATTCGCCGGTCCGGATCACGAGGGCACCGCTGTTGCTGAGGCTTCCTTCACCCAGTCGCAGGGTATCCCGGACCAATTGGTCCGGCGTGCATTGATAATGCAGGGTTTCTGTATGCGTGAGCCCTGCCTTCAGGAGCATCGTTCTGGGATCGATGGTCTTGGGTACCGACATAGCAAACGGGTCATTTAAGGCCCAAAGATAGGGGACGATTTTTTTTACGAACAAGTGTTCGTAACACGTAGGATGCCGGGTACTTCGGTATGTGCCGGCCCCGTTTGTTGGCATCCAGGAAGTTCTGCGTGGGGCTTCCTATCTTTAAGGGATCGGGTCGGACTAAATACCCCCCGAAAGATGCCTCATGAAATACCTGCCATTGAACCCGGCCTTGTTCACCAGGAACCGGGAGCGATTCATCAGCCGCATGCAGAAGAACGCCATCGCGCTGTTCGTTAGCAACGACGAGGTACCGGTGAACGGGGACGCCCTGCACCGGTTCAAGCAGAACAGCGACCTGTTTTGGCTCAGCGGGATCACCCAGGAAGACAGCATGGTAATCCTCTATCCGGATAACCCCGATCCCCGATACCGCGAAGTGCTGGTACTGGTACGCCCCAACGAACTGAAGGAGAAATGGGACGGCAGGCGGCTGCGCGTTGCGGAGGCACGGGCCATCAGTGGGATACAGACCATCGTTTGGCTTGACAGCCTCGACGGGTTGTTACAGCCCTGGATCCACCTGGCCGATGCGATCTACCTCGACAGCAACGAGAACGACCGCAAGGCCAGTTTGCTGCGTACCCGGGATTACCGCTTCATCGATGAGATGAAAAACCGTTACCCCTTGCATCAATACCTGCGGGCAGCCCGGATCATGAAAGAATTGCGGGCCGTGAAGACCCCCCTCGAGGTGGAAGTGCTGCAACAGGCCATCGATATCACCGAGCGCACATTTCGCCGCCTGCTGGGCGTTATCCGCCCGGGGGTCATGGAATACGAGATCGAAGCGGAGATCGTGCATTCCTTCCTCAGCCAGCGAGCCACGGGGGAGGCCTACGGCAGCATCATCGCCGGGGGCGACCGGGCACGGATCCTGCACTATGTCCGGAACAATGCCGAATGCCGGGACGGGGAGCTGGTATTGATGGATTTCGGAGCGGAATATGGCGGCTATTGCGCCGACCTCACCCGTACGGTACCGGTCAACGGGAAATTCACCCGCCGGCAAAAGACCGTCTACAACGCATGTCTGCACCTGCACGACTATGCCAAGAGCCTGCTCCGTCCAGGTATGCGGATCGTGGATTATACGGAACAGGTGGGCGAGGAGGCCACGAAACAGTTCCTGAAGATCGGATTGCTCCGGAAATCCGATGTGCGGAACGAGGATCCCGAGAACCGCGCCTATCGTAAATACCTTTATCACGGCATCTCGCATCACCTCGGTGTCGATGTGCATGACCTGGGTACGCGAACCGAGCCCATCAAGGCCGGCATGGTCTTTACCGTGGAACCGGGCATCTATATCGAGGAGGAGCAGATGGGCATTCGTATCGAGAACAACCTGTGGATCACCCGTTCGGGTAACAAGGACCTGATGCACAACATCCCCATTACAGTCGAAGCGATCGAAGCCTTGATGAAACAACGGTAGTAACACGACGTTGAGAACCCATCCTGAACGCATGAAACAGATCCCGAATATTTTCACCCTGCTCAACCTTATTTGCGGTTGCCTCGCCATCCGGTCGGTGTTGCAGAACGGCATTGCCATCACCGGCAATGCGGACGGCGCCACCTGGATCGATATTCCGGAGGAGCTGTGGATGGCATCCTTGTATATCGCAGTAGGAGCCCTGATCGATTTTCTCGATGGTTTTCTGGCCCGTGCCCTGCATGCCGGCTCTGCCATGGGCAAGCAGCTCGATTCCCTGGCCGACGTGGTGACCTTCGGGGTCGCGCCGGGAATGATCCTCTACCAGTTCCTTCGTTTGTCACTTGCCCGGGAGAACCAGTCACTCGATGCTCCTGAGATCTTGCTCTATCCCGCATTCCTGTTACCCGCCGCTGCAGCCTGGCGACTGGCCCGTTACAAC
>JBJOMF010000287.1:0-12468 GCA_046052505.1 Bacteroidota bacterium
TTACCAGTATCGACCTGCCCCTGACCCTCTGCTGTTTCGCTTTTTATTTCCTGGGAGGCTTCTTTTTCTACGCCTCCATCTACGGTGCCATTGGAAGTGCCATCAACGAGGATGCCCGTGAAGCACAGGCATTGAGTTTCCCGGTGACGATGCTGGTGGTCATCTCCATCATGATAATGATCGCAGCCGTCAACGACCCGACCGGGTCTATGGCCGTTTGGGGGAGCATTATCCCGCTGAGTTCACCCATCGTCATGATGGCACGGATCCCCTACGGTGTCCCGGGTACCGTACCCTGGTGGCAGTTGGGCCTAAGCATGGTACTGCTGGTGGCGGGTTTCATGCTCACGACCTGGTTTGCGGCCAAGATATACCGGACCGGCATCCTGATGTACGGAAAGAAATCGTCTTGGCGGGAAATGCTTCGATGGGCCCTGCGCCGTCATTGATACCCGTTCAGGATCGAACGGATCCCAGCGGTTCGTTCAGCGCTGCGGTGAATTCGCTCCACACGTTGTGAACGATATCCCCGGCAGGCAGGATGTCCTGTAACAGGGCGGCGGCCTGACCGATCTCCAGTTCCCCCTCGTCGAGGTCGCCTTCGAACATGCCTTTCTTGGCACGGGCCCTGCCGAGCAGCGCTGCCAGTTCCTCGCGGGTCGCACCCTGTGCCTCCGCGGCCTGAACGGCCTCAAAAAATTTATTCTTCAGCAGCCGGACAGGGGTCAGCTGTTTCAATGAAAGCATTGTGGAGCCCTCACCGGCTGAAATGACCGCCTGCTTGAAATGAGGGTGCGCTGAGGCTTCTTCACTGGCTACGAAGCGGCTTCCCATCTGTACGCCCTCGGCGCCCAGGACCATGGCGGCGAGCATTTGCCTGCCATTCACAATGCCACCCGCCGCGATGACCGGGATCCGAACCGCCTCACACACCGCGGGAACCAGCACCAGGGTCGTGGTTTCATCCCGTCCGTTGTGCCCACCGGCCTCAAAGCCTTCGGCTACCACGGCATGACAACCCGCATCTTCCGACTTTCGGGCAAACAGGGAGGAACTGACCACATGAACCACTGTAACCCCGGCGTCCCGGAGCTGTGGTGTCCATGTCTTGGGATTTCCGGCGGATGTGAATACGATCTTCACCCCTTCCTCCAGAATGACCCGCATGTGGGCCTCGATATCCGGATACAAAAGGGGGACATTGACACCGAAGGGACGGGACGTGGCCGCCCTGCAGGCCCGGATGTGCTCCCGCAATACGGCTGGATACATGGATCCGCTGCCGATGATTCCCAACCCACCCGCATGGCTGACCGCACTGGCCAGACGCCAGCCGCTTGCCCAGATCATCCCGGCCTGGATCAGGGGGAGATCCACTCCGAAAAGACGGGTCACCCGATTGGAAAATGCGGACATGCGACAAAGCTAGTTACAAAAAGGATTCAAGCGGCGGACGGCGTGGGACCGTATCAACCCAGATCGATCGACGTATTGTCGCCGATGTTCAGGGATCGGCTTTCACCGCGCAGGTTGGTGTCGCTGCCAATGACAGAGGCATTGAGCACGATATCATACAGTACCGAATAGGATCCGATGATGGAATCCTTGACGATGGAATAGTCGATCCGGGAGTGATCCCCGATGGCAACATTCGGACCGATGATGGAGTTCTGTATCGAACAGTTCGCCCCAATACTGACCGGCGGAATGATCACCGTATTTTCAAAAGCGGCAGGGTCGGTGGTGGGCGCGAATTTTTTAAGCAGGGTCGCATTGGATTCCAGCAGCGTCTCCTTGCGTCCGCAATCGAACCAGTTCTCCACCCGGAACGCCTGGAAGCGCACGCCTTGCTGCAACATGCAGTCGAGCGCATCGGTCAGCGAAAATTCACCGCGGGTACGTACCCCCTCCCGGATATTGCTCTCCAGGCACTGAAACATCTGTGTGGTCTCCCGGATCTTGTAAACCCCCACCAATGCCATATTCGACTTGGGAATCTGGGGCTTTTCCACCACATGATTGATGAATCCATCCTCACCGATCTCGGCTACGCCGAAATCGCGCGGGTCATCGACCTTGCGTACTCCGATCATGGAATAGGGACTTTCCACCACCGACCGCACATCGAACTCACAGATGGAATCGCCCAGCACCACGAAGGCCTGGTCACCGGCCACGATATTACGGGTCAGACGGATGGCATGACCGACCCCCTGACGGTCGACCTGGTGTACATAGTGAACGGTAAGGTCGGGGTAATGATGCCTGACGTAATCCCGGATCTTCTCACCGAAGGCCCCCACGATAAAGATAAACTCGGAGATACCGGCCTCCCGGAGCTGGTCCACAATGATGCTGAGCACGGTCTTGCCGGCCAGCGGGATGAGGGCCTTGGGTTGAGTATAGCTGTGTGGCCGCAACTTGGTTCCGGCTCCGGCCACCGGGATGATCGCTTTCATCAATTGCATTTAGGTCGCGCGCACATCTTACCTGCACTCCGACCGCGCGTTACCGTAGGACCGCCGCGTGCAGCCATCGAAAGTACGGATTTTGAAAGAAACAAATTCCTTCCACAAAATCACAAACCCGGCGTGCCTGCAGTACTTTTGACGAAAGGCAATAATATCCACCGGTCACCGATCGGATACTGACCCAAACTGCAGAAATATGCACCGAGACACCGCCGTTTTCGACCTGATCAGAAAAGAACTGGAACGCCAGCGCCATGGCATCGAACTGATCGCATCGGAAAACTTTACCTCGCTCCAGGTGATGCAATCCATGGCCTCCAGTCCTACCAATAAATATGCGGAGGGATATCCCGGTCGGCGCTACTACGGCGGCTGTGAGGTGGTGGACGAGATCGAGAATCTGGCCATCGAGCGGCTGAAGGCCGTATTCCGTTGCTCCTGGGCCAATGTGCAGCCGCACAGCGGGGCCCAGGCCAATGCGGCGGTTTTCCTGGCCGTCATGAAGCCGGGTGAAAAATTCATGGGGCTTGACCTCAGCATGGGCGGACACCTCACCCACGGAAGTCCGGCCAATTTCAGCGGGAAGAACTATCAGGCGATCTCATACAGCGTCACGAAAAGCGGCATCATTGACTATGAGGAACTGGAAGCGAAAGCGAACGCCGAGCGGCCGAAGATGATCATCTGCGGCGCTTCGGCCTACAGCCGTGACTGGGACTATGCCCGCATCCGGGCTGTGGCTGATGGCATCGGGGCCGTCGTGCTGGCGGACATTGCTCATCCGGCAGGGCTGATCGCGAAAGGGCTGCTCAACGACCCGCTCGAGCACTGCCATATCGTGACCTCGACCACACACAAGACCCTGCGCGGACCGCGGGGTGGCATCATCCTGTTGCGCCACGATTTTGAGAACCCCTGGGGCATCAAGGACCCCAAAGGACAGACCCGGCTCATGAGCGCCCTACTTGACCTGGCGGTGTTCCCGGGCACGCAAGGCGGTCCGCTCGAACATATCATTGCGGCCAAGGCCGTCGCCTTCGGAGAGGTCCTGTCAGACGAATTCCATACCTATGGCCGTCAGGTCATCGCCAATGCACAGGCCATGGCAGCCGCCCTGATGAATCGCGGCTATGACCTGATCAGCGGCGGTACGGAAAACCACCTGATGCTGATCGACCTCCGCAATAAAAATATTACAGGAAAAAAAGCCCAGGAAACGCTGGACAGGGCCCACATCACGCTGAACAAAAATGCGGTCCCCTACGACGACAAATCACCGTTCGTCACCTCCGGTATCCGCATCGGCGTTCCTGCGATCACCACCCGAGGACTCCGGGAACCGCACATGGAGACCATCGTGTCCTTCATCGACCGCGTGCTCATGGGCGCGGATGACAGCTCGGTCATCCGCGCCGTTCAGGAGGATGTGAAGGAATTCATGAAACAGTTCCCTCTCTATCCGGAACTGGGATAAACCAACGTTCTATGATACAGCGACAGCAAACACTCTGGCTGCTGCTGACCGCAGCCACCCACTTCCTCAGTTTTCTCTACCCTTTTGCGACCGGAAAGGCCGCGGTAAAGGGCTTGTTGACTGACCGGGCGGTACGGGCCGACAGCACGTTCCTTCTTCTGTTGCTGACCGGTGCCTCCCTGGCCCTCTCTCTGGTGGCGATCTTCCTGTATAAAGATCGCAAACGACAGGGGTGGCTCTGCCTCATCGGATTCCTGTTGGCTGCGACAGCGATCCTGCTTTATATCCTGCAGGTGAACCAACTAAAGGAACACACACTCGCTTTATACTGCGTGCTGCCTTTCGCAGCCCTTGTCGGCTATTTCATGGCTTATCGGAACATCCGCAAGGATGAGCGGCTGGTCCGTTCACTGGAAAGCCTGCGCTGAAGGGCCGTGTGGACCTTTTTCTCAGCAACGCGTTTCCAAATTCAGACATAGCGGGATGTAATCCCCTTTTTTGACTTTCGCAATTGAGTGGGCGTGCCGGCAAAGACCAGTTCACCACCCGCCTCTCCGGCCCCGGGTCCCAGGTCGATGACCCAATCAGCGGAGCGGATCACATCGGTATGGTGCTCGATCACCAGGATGGAATGTCCCTGGTCGATCAGGGCGTTGAACGCATTCAGAAGCTTCTCGATGTCGTGAAAATGCAAGCCGGTAGTAGGCTCGTCGAATATGAAAAGGATCTGGTCGCCCCGACCGCCCTTACCAAGGAATGAGGCGAGCTTCACCCGCTGGGCCTCCCCACCGGAGAGCGTATCGGAGGACTGGCCCAGTTTGACATAGCCCAGCCCGACATCAGACAGCGGTTGTAACGCCCGAGCCAGACTCCGTTCATCACGGAAGAAATCGATGGCTGCGTCCACACTCATATCGAGCACATCAAAGATGCTCTTCTCACGGTAGGTGACCTCCAGCACCTCTTCCTTGAAACGGCGCCCCCCGCAGGACTCACAGATCAGGTGCACATCGGCAAGAAACTGCATCTCCACCACCTGTTCCCCCTCCCCTTTGCAGGAATCACAACGCCCGCCATCCACGTTGAAAGAAAAATGCCGCGGCTGGAATCCCCGCATGCGAGAGAGCGGTTGCGATGCGAAAAGGTCCCTGATCTCATCGTAGGCCTTGATGTAGGTGACCGGATTGCTGCGTGAGGATTTCCCGATAGGATTCTGGTCGACGAGCTCCACCCGGGTGATGGCATCCAGGTCGCCGCGCAGCTCACGGTGCAGACCGGGCCGCTCCCCGAATTCACCCTTGGTGCGGCTCAGCGCAGGGTATAGGATCTTCTTCACGAGAGTGGTCTTGCCGCTGCCACTTACACCGCTCACGGTGCACAGCACATTCAGCGGAAATTCCACCGTGATATTTTTCAGGTTGTGCTGCCGGGCACCTTCCACGATCAGGGAGCGTGTCCAGGTGCGTGGGGTCCGTGCCGGCGCGATCTGCCGGTCGCCTCTCAGGTATTGTCCGGTAAGGCTTTCAGGATGGGCCATGATGGCATCATGGTCACCGGCCACGACAACGCGGCCTCCAAGGTGTGATGCCAGCGGACCCATGTCGATGATATGATCAGCCTCCCGCATCATCATTTCATCATGCTCCACGACCACAACGGTATTGCCGAGGTCACGCAGAGCCTTTAGCACGGCAATGAGATTGGCCGTGTCGCGCGCATGCAAACCGATGGAGGGCTCATCCAGGATGTACAGCGAATTGGTCAGATTACTTCCGAGACTTCGGGTGAGCTGTATGCGCTGGCTCTCTCCCCCGCTGAGGGTATTGGCCAGCCGGTTCAGCGTGAGATACCCCAGCCCGACCTTGTTCAAGGTTCCCAACCGGTTCCGGAGTTCCAGCAATACCCGCTTGGCCACCTCTCGGTCGTGCATGCGCAACCCTTTCTCCAGGTCGTCCATCCAACGCTGCAAGTCGGCCACCGGCATGGCACTGACCTCCCCGATATGCAGGCCGCCCACCTGCACATAAAGCGCCTCCTTACGCAACCGATGCCCCTTGCAATCGGGACAATCGGTGCGGCCGCGGTAACGGCTCAACAGCACCCGAAACTGCACCTTGTACAGGTGTGCTTCCACGTCCTTGAAAAAATCATCGATACCGTATACACCATCGACACCTTCCCACAATTGCCTGTATTGACGCTCGGTGAGGTCGGCCACGGGCTTGTGTATGGGAAAGTCAAATTTTTTGGCACCCCGAACGAATTGCTGCCGCCACCAGTCGAGCTTCTCGCCCTTCCATGGTGCCACGGCACCCTCGTATACACTGAGTCCGGGATTCGGTATGACGAGGTCAGTATCGATACCCAGGACTTGCGAATAGCCCTCGCAGGTGGGGCAGGCCCCGAAAGGGTTGTTGAAGGAAAAGAGATTGGGCTGGGGCTCCTCGAAAAGGATTCCGTCAAGTTCGAAACGATTGTTGAACTGTTCCGTGCGCTCCCCGTTCCATTCCAGGAAAACATCACCCTCTCCCTCGTAAAAGGCGGTACCTGCCGAATCGGCGATCCGGTGCAGGTCGTCCTCATCAAAATCCTTTACGACCAGCCGGTCGACCAGTATGTACGCCAGTGAGAGTGCCTTCAAGTCCTTGTCCGACCGCTCAAGCAATTCGTCGATCGGGAATACCGAACCGGCAGAGCCGGCTTCGGCGGCCGGTGCATAGACCCTGCTGAATCCCTTCTGGGAAAGCATGCCCAGTTCCTCGCGCAGGTCGCGGTTGCGGTGCTTGCGCAAAGGGGCCAGGATGAATACCCGGTCGCCCTCCCGGCCCCTTCGGACCGCCTCTACCACGTCCGCGACGTCATGCTTCACCACCGCCCGCCCGGACACGGGCGAGATCGTCTTACCGATACGGGCGTAGAGCAGCCGGAGGTAATCATAGATCTCGGTAAGACTGCCGACGGTACTTCGGGGCGTTCGGGCGATGACCTTTTGTTCGATGGCGATGGCGGGGCATAGTCCCTTGATCGCGTCCACGTCCGGCTTATTCATCCGGTTCAGGAACTGCCGCGCATAGGCACTCAGACTTTCCGCATAACGCCGCTGTCCCTCGGCATAAAGGGTATCGATCGTCAGTGAGGACTTCCCCGACCCGGAAACACCGGTGACCACCACGAACCGCCCCCTCGGGATATCGACATCGATATTCTGCAGATTATGCACCCGAGCGCCCCGGATCCGGATGGCGGCTGCGGAATTTACGGTCCGGAGTGAGGCGGAGTTTTTCGCTTTTATCGGCGTAGGCATGGGAGCAGTACAAATATAACCTATTGACAGGCTTGAGGTTCGATCCCGGATCTTAACACATGTTTTACATATTTTACGCCCGACTTGTTTGGAATATTCGCCGCAATTTCTATTTTTATCACTTCGATCCAATAAACCCTGTGATCTACCCAAACCCACACCCGCCTATTGCCTGACTTCTACCTGGTTTTTTTTACTGAACTGTGACGGCCTCTTTTCCATGAACCATTCGGCAGGCATGCCATGCCCCGGATAAAACCTAACCTGTAGAAGCCATGAAAGGACTCACGCACAAAACGGATCACGAGCTGGTACAACTGTTCCAAAAGGGCGACCAGAACGCATTGGAAACCCTCGTACTCCGGCATAAGGACAAACTGTTCACCTCGATCCTGTTCACGGTCAAGGACAAATACCTGGCCGAGGATATTTTTCAGGACGTATTCATCCGGGTATTCGAAACCATGCGGAGCGGACGCTACACCGAGGAAGGCAAGTTCCTACCCTGGGTCATGCGGATCGCCCACAATCTCTGCGTGGACCACTTCCGCAAGGTCAAACGCACCCCCATCATACGCAACAGCGAAGAAAAGGACATCTTCGAAGTACTGAGCTTTTCAGAGGAAAGTCCTGAAACGGCCATGGTCCGCCGCCAGAGCCACGACCGGGTCCGAGAGATGCTGGACCGGCTGCCGAACGACCAGCGTGAGGTGATCATCCTGAAACACTACGGGGACATGAGCTTCAAGGAGATCGCAGATGCGACCCAGTGCAGCATCAATACCTCACTGGGACGGATGCGCTACGGGCTGATCAACCTGCGAAAGATGATGACCCAAAAACAAATCTCACTCTGAAAAATACCTGATGCGCCGGCAGAGACGTGTCCCGCAGCTGCGGGACATTTTTTAGGGCACAGGCTTTGTTCCGTACGTCTTCCCGAAGGCATCCAGCCCGCATTCCAGCCACTGGACGAACTCCTCCGCACTGGCGGTATAGAATTTGGTTCGGGTGAGGGCGCGCTGGTCCGGACCCAGTATCGCGTACTGGGGCTGGGACGTGGCCCCGAAATTCTCGAATTGGAAGGTCGACCACTTATTCCCAACGGTTACGATCGATTTTTCCGTTCCATTCGACAGCTTCTCGACACGCCGTTCGGTTAGGGGCAGGTTTTTCCGTTCGTCGACATAGAGAGAAACGACGATGAATCGCGTCCGGAAAAAGCTGTCCACGACCGGATCGGTCCATACATTTTCCTCCATGCGACGGCAATTGACACAGGCCCATCCGGTGAAGTCGATCAGGAGGGGCTTGTTCTGCGTTTGGGCCAACCGCAGGGCCTGTTCATAGTCGTTGTGCAAGGGACTGAAAACCCCGGACCGCCCGGACTGCATGGAATAGATGCTGTAAGTCCGTGGGGGCGGGAACCCGCTGATCCATTTCAGGTCTGCCGCCCGGGTGTTGGTGAGGCCGGGTATCAGGTACAGCGTGGTGAGGGAGAATAAAGCGATGAAACTGATACGGGTGACGGTGAACTTCTTGACCGGCGAGGCGTGGCCGATCCGCAACCGCCCTGTCAGATATAAAACGATCAGGATCCCGATCAGCACCCAGATCCCAATGAACACCTCCCGTTTCAACAGGCCCCACTGTTTTACCAGATCGGCATTGGAAAGGAACTTAACCGCTAGCGCCAGTTCCACGAATCCCAGTACGACTTTCACATCGGTCATCCAACCGCCCGACTTGGGCAGGGAATGTAACCAGTGCGGGAATAGGGCGAACAGGGCGAAGGGCAGACCAAGCGCCAGACCAAAACCCGCCGCACCCACCGTCAGCGGCCAGGCACCCTGCTCTGCGACGCCTACCAGTAAAGTACCGAGGATCGGTCCGGTACAGGAAAATGAAACAATGGCCAGCGTGGCGGCCATGAAAAAGATGCCGCCCAAATTGCCCAGTCCCGAGCGTGCATCCATCCGGTTCGCAAGCCCCGGGGGCAGGCCGATCTCAAAAAGTCCGAAAAAGGACAGTGCGAACACGACGAAGATGGCAAAGAAGAACAGGTTCAGCCAGACACTGGTGGAAATATTGTTGAAGATCTCAGGACTGACCGCCTTGCCGGCGATATGGAAGGGAACTGTGATGAGGAGGTAGATCAGGAAGATGAAAAATCCGTAAAGGACCGCCTGATAGACTCCTTGTCTGCGATCCGTCGAGCGTTTGGTGAAGAAGGTGACGGTTACAGGTATCATCGGAAATACACAGGGCGTGAGCAAAGCGATCAGCCCACCAAGGAACCCGAGAAGGAATATGGACAGCAGACCTTTATCGCGTGTACCCTCGTCGCCGCAATCACTCACAGGACGTGCCAGATCGATCGCCGGAATACGTATACCGTTGGCTCGGACCCCGTCCGCCAGCGGAACGGAAAACTCGAAAGCGATGGAAGGAAAGAACCAGAGGGAATCCTCCCTGCCGTAGGTATAGAGCAAGGTGCCCTGCAAGGTGGCCGGCACATCACCCCTGATACGGACACGGACCGAAAATTCGGCCGCCGAACCAAAAACCCGGACGGACTGGCCCTCGAAGATGCGACTGGCAAGTGTAAGGACCCCGGCTCCCTGACGGAACGGACCCACCTGCATGACCGACGAATCCGGGAACAAGACCTCGGTGGTCTTTACGCCGGAGAGTTCCTGTTCGGGCGCATAAAGCTGCCAGCCACCCAATGCAGGTATGCGGAAACGGATATCGTATTCCCCATCTGCCTTTGCTTTGCTACTGCTGACCTCCCAGCCTGAAAGTCCTTCGGAACTTTCCTGGGCCCTAAGGGCATGCACGGCACAGAGCAATACTGAAAAAAATAAAAGAAGGTATCGTACTCCCGAAAATTGAAGGAACGCAGGATACCGGTCCGGATTGCGATCGGGGTTCAGGATATCGTGGACCCGGCTCATTTGAGCGCCACGGTAAAGTTCACGGTTTTGGGCGGCAGGCATTTCTCATCATCACAGGTCTGGTATTCGACGCTCCCGGTCAGGGAGGTCTTGGCATTGCCCTTCAGTTTCAGCTTCTGTGTGAAGGTCACGATCTTGGAGTACTGATTCGCCGACACATCCAGGGTTTTATCATGGTATTTTTCCAACTTACCGCTCTCCGAAACTTTACCATCGAGGGTGAGCAGCGGATTGGAACGGAAGGTAAAATTCGTGGGTATGGCAATGGCATCCTCGGGCTGGGTCTGGGAATACAGGTGCCAACGGTCCTGGATCGTGGCGGTCATACGAACCTCGTATTGTTTATCAGCCGTTTTCACGGATGTGAACGTCCAGGTGATCGGATTAGGCTGCAGGGTCCTGTCGGCAGAACGGACCGTCAACAAAAAGGCCGGGAGGAGCAAGAAAAGTTTCATGGTGTGTATCAGATGCCGGGCCGCCCAGGACCGTGGCTTTTGTTATGTTAAAATTAAATGCAAATATACCGCATGGAGAGGCTTCAGGCACCGAATGCAGACTCAAACGCCTGCAGCCACGGCCACATGGAACAATTGCCTGAAAATCTCCCGTCCGTCGGTATTGCCCAAGGCCGGAGAACACGCCCGTTCAGGGTGGGGCATCATACCGAATACATTGCGCGTTTCATTGCAGATCCCAGCGATATTCCTGGCCGAACCATTGGGGTTGGCCCCCGGAATAATACGTCCAGAGGGATCGCAGTAATAATAAAGGACCTGGCCGCTGGCTTCCAGGCGGTCAAGCGTGGCCTCGTCTGCATAATACCGACCTTCCCCATGGGCGATGGGGATTTGAAGGGCACGGCCGTCAACCGACTTGATATGTACGTTCCGGCAGGAGAACTGCTGATGGGCATTGCGAAGCAAGGCACCGGGAAGCAGCCGGGATTCGCAGAGGATCTGAAACCCGTTACAGACACCGAATACCTTGCCCCCCGATCGGGCGAATTCAATAACGCTTTGCATCATGGGACTGAACCGGGCGATGGCGCCGCAGCGGAGGTAATCTCCATAGGAGAATCCACCCGGCAGTATGATGCAGTCCTCGGTGGTAAAGCGACCGAGGTCACGGTCCTTGTGCCAGAGCATGATTACGTCCTGGTCCAGTTCGAACTGCAGGGCATCCTGCATATCGCGGTCACAATTGGAACCGGGGAAAACGACGATGCCGAATTTCATGGACTGAAAATGTTAAAGGACAAAGATACGAAAACCCGGGGCCGTCAGCGGTCATACCCATCCCGGACCGAATCCGTACTGGTAGCTGATGACATAGGCTACCGACAGCCAAAACAGCACCAGCGGGAAGATCCGATAGGATGCGTACAGGTAGGTACAGGCATGAAGCGCGGCGAGGGGGATCGCTGCCACGGCACCGTTCTGTACCGTGTGGTCCGTGTTGACGAACAGCACCAGTAAGGAACAGAGCAGGAAGAACAGTACCATGGTCCAGCCTTTACGCACCTGGATCAGCATGCGTCCCAGACTCTCCTGGACATAGTAGGCGCCCGACAGGAATGGGAGGGCCAACAGGAACAGGGCTGCCGGGGTCCATGCGGAGGCCGGTATTCGGGGTATACCCACATGGAAATGGGGCGTAAGGGCTGCAAGGTTCCACTGGCCGGAGAGGAAAAGCCAAACCCCGAAAAAATAGGACGGCGTTAGCGTGCCAAGCAGGCAGACCAGCCACTCATTCAGGCGGAATGGCCGGAGAAAGGCCAATCCGAGCAAGACCCATAACAGGAATACGATCGATGGAAAGAAAAGAAACGCGGAAAGGCCCAGGATCAGACCTATGTTGAAGAGGCCACCTAACGGACGGGTATGATTGTAGATCCGGTACAACTGGCCCCAGAGAGCGATCAGTACCGTATTGACCAGCAAAGCGGCTGAAAACTGATTCCACTCCTGGAAGAGGGAAGTCACCAGCAGATAGGCCATCCCCGGATAATAGGTGGGGCGGGTCATCATCTTGTTTCCATTGATAAAGCCGTTCAGCAGAAGCGCCTGTACGAACACCAGGGCGAACGCGATCAGCGAATAGAGCGCGGGATAGCCTTTGCCAAGTGATGCCAGGGCCTGCAAGATGAACCGGTACAGGTCCGTATCCGTCGATACGGCCTCCGGAATGATGGGATGCAAAAACAGGGGAAGTTTGAGGAGCATCCCGAAGAGGAGCAATACCAGGATGTTGGCCGGGCTGTGT
>JBJOMF010000288.1:0-12294 GCA_046052505.1 Bacteroidota bacterium
GAGCAAGAGCAGTCGAACATTACCAAATCGGAACGGAACGTATTCATAATCGAAGCTGCGGCAATCCAACCGGATCAGATGGTCCTTCTTGCCCATAAGCGAGGCGAACATGTCCATGATCCCGCATTGTACTCCGGCAAATCGATGTTCGGCCTGCTGGGCCATGCGCGCCATCTCGGGTCGATCGAGCTGCGATCCCGTAATCCGGTCCAGAGCAGCGATCATGGCGCATTCGATGGCAGCCGAGGAGGAAAGACCGGCGCCCGCCGGCACCTCACTGTGAAGAAGGACCTCAAAACCGTGTCCGACAAGGCCCCGTTCGGCGAACAGCGCGACAGGTCCGAGCAAGTAGTTGGCCCAGTGCCCCTCCGGAATGGGCGCCATATCGGAATGGGTAGTTTCATATGACTGCATCAGATCCTCGGCATACAACAGAATCCGGTCATCGGTGCGGGATCGAAGGGCGATATAGGCTGATTGGGGGATCGCACCCGGCAACACGAAACCGTCATTGTAATCGGTATGCTCCCCGATCAAATTGATTCGTCCCGGGGAACGGGTCAGCACAGAAGGCTCCGTGCCGTACCGATGTCGAAAGGTTGCCGTGAGTCGCTGCTTCATTGACAATGGATGGAGGCCGACACAAATTAGCCGTTTTTTCGGGCATGCGGTTACCACATCGTGTGAAAGACTATCTTTAGTAAATACGCTATCGTACCGACCATGGGCACCCTGCAAACCCCCGATCTCCTCGTCTGCGTCGGCTATTTCCTGCTCGTTGCCGGTTACGGCTACTGGATCTACCGTAAAAAACAGAAAGCCGCTTCGGATACCCGTGATTTTTTCCTGGCGGAAGGGTCTTTGACCTGGTGGGCGATCGGCGCCTCACTGATTGCCTCGAATATTTCCGCCGAACAGTTCATTGGTATGAGCGGTGAAGGTTTCTTTGCCGGCATCGCCGTATCGGCCTATGAATGGATCGCAGCCGTGGCGCTGATCATCATTGCGATTTGGTTCATGCCCGTTTATCTAAAGAACCGCATATTCACGATGCCTCAGTTCCTGCAGACCCGATACAATGCTTCTGTGGCGCTGATCATGGCTGTCTTCTGGTTGTTCCTGTATGTATTCATCAACCTCACCTCCATCCTGTATCTGGGCGCGGTCGCCATCAATGGTCTTTTGGGGGGAGGCTCTCTGCATCAGGTGATGGTGGTATTGATGCTCTTCGCCCTGATCATCACGCTGGGTGGTATGAAGGTGATCGGCTATACGGATGTCATCCAGGTAGCGGTACTGCTCATCGGCGGACTTGCGACCACTTATCTGGCTCTCACCCTCGTCAGCGATCGCCTGGGAAGCGGCGGCAGTGCCTTTTCCGGTTTTGGCGACCTGCTTCGGGAGGCACCCGGGCATTTTCACATGATACTGCCAAAGCCGTCGGTCACTTCGGCCACACTCCAGGATCCGGCCAATCTGGATATTCAGAAATACGTCGTTCTCCCCGGTATCGCCATGTATTTTGCAGGACAGTGGATCATGAACCTGAACTACTGGGGCTGTAACCAGTACATCACGCAACGAGCGTTGGGCGCCGATCTGCAAACGGCACGAACGGGTATCCTGTTCGCCGCATTTCTCAAACTGCTGATGCCGGTGATCGTGATGCTGCCCGGTATCGCCGCCTGGGTTTTATACAAGAACGGACACCTGCCGCAACTGGATGGCGGCAGCAAGGATGGGGCTTATTCAGCGATCCTGGGATTCCTTCCCACCGGACTGAAAGGCCTTTCGATCGCAGCGCTGACGGCCGCCATCGTCGCCTCACTGGCAGGAAAGGCCAATAGCATCTCCACCATCTTCACCTTGGATATATATAAAAAATACCTCCGAAAAGAGGCAGATGAGCGGAATATGGTATGGACCGGAAGACTGGTCATTGTGGTTTCGTTGCTGATCGCCCTGCTCTTCACCTGGCGGGATACGCTGGGCATCGGAGGAGAAGGCGGTTTCACCTTCATCCAGAAATACACCGGGTTCATCAGCCCGGGTGTTTTTGCGATGTTCCTGCTCGGTCTGTTCTGGAAACGTACGACCGGAACAGCCGCTCTGGTAGGTGTGGTACTGGGATTTGTATTGGCGGTCTTTTTCAACAACTATGCCGTATCCGTTTTTGGCAGGGAAACCTGGTTGTATACCGCCTATGAATACCAGAAGCTGGAAGGGGGCGTGGTAAAGACGGTGGTAGAGATTCCTTTCATGTTCAATATGGGCTGGTCATTTTTCATCACATTGGTGGCAATGGTGTTGATCAGCCTCGCCGGACCCCGGGTCAACCCCAAAGCTTTCGAAACTGATCGCGGTCTTTTTAAACTGAAGCCGCACGCCGTGGTGATGATCGTGGCGATTCTGATGCTGCTCGCTGCACTGTATGTCCGTTTCTGGTAAGACAAGGTCCCCGTACTACCGGGGACCTTGCCATTTCATCAGTCCTTAAAAAGTTTCATCGGGGTAGCTTCCGCCTGTTTCCGGAAGGCAGCCCATCCACCCGTCATGTAATCATTGATGCTCCGTACTGATGCCTGAACCTGCTCCTCCGCTTCCTGCAAAAGCCGTTCGGTCTGTGCCGTTGGAGCGGCCAGTTTTCCCATGATCTCCATTCGCACACCCATCAATACGCTGGTCGTGGTCCGGTCGGCAAAGCGGCTGATGCCCTGTTTGTCACTGCTGCGTCCGAAGATAGGCTCCCGCAGTTTTTTTATCTCGTCGCGCTGGGCCTTTATCCCTTTGCTCAGGCTGTCGGCCTCCTTCCCCTCCACGCCTTTCAGTTGTGCCTCCAGTTTGGTGAGGGTCTCCTCCGCATCCAGCACACGATCCATCGCTGCTGTAAGTGCATCGACACTTTTCTGCAAGCGCTCGAGCATATTCTTTTTCGCATCGTAAATATCCTGCCGTGTTTCAAATCGGGGATCCGGTTTTACGATGACCCATACGGAATCGGATTCCTTACCCATTGCTAGCAGGATCTTATAGGTACCGGGAAAGACCGGCATGCCCCCTCCCGGCTCGGGAGCGTTGGGACGCGGACGGGGGCTTCCGGGCTGTCGGCTGCCCCTGGTATCAAAACCCCAATACATGCGATTGAACCCCGTATCGGCCTTTACTTTGAAGCTGCGGATCGCCTTTCCCGACCCATCGAGTATTCGTACGGTGGCGCTGTCCGCTTTCTGTTTCAAGGCGAGGGTATCTTTGGCATCGGGCACCGTTACAAAAAAAGAGACCATGGCGCCGCGGCGGCGGTTCTCACCCTGATAAAGACCCCAGGTGCTCCATTCATAACCCGGCGCGTTCCGATACTGGGCCTGATAGGCTACCGGTGGCTCGAAGGCCTGGATCCGCTTGGCCGGGAGACTGCCGTTGTTTTTTGCGGCTGCCCGAAGGGGTCTGATATCATCCATCACCCAAAGAGCCCGACCGAAGCTCGCGATGGCCAGATCGGCTTCGCGCTCCTGGATCGCCAGATCATACGTTGACACGGAAGGATAACCGTTCTTCCACTGCTGAAAACTGCGGCCATTGTCAAAGCTCACCCAAAGCCCGTGTTCGGTGCCGACGAAAATAAGATTGGGCTCCACGGGGTCCTGCAAAAAACAGAGGGCGTAACCCCGTAAGCCTTTGTTGGCCGCCAGGTTCTCCCAGGTCTTCCCCATATCCCGCGTTCGAAAGATCGTGATACCGAAATCCCCGCGGCGATAGTCATTGCAAACTACGACCACTTCCCCTTCCTGATACCGGCTTGCGTGTACCTGCGTGATCCAGGCACCGGTATTCATACCGGGGATCTTTCCTCGGAAATTCGTCCAGGTCTTGCCCCCGTCCCGTGTCAGCTGCAGGTTCCCGTCATCCGTTCCTACCCAGATCAGATCCCGATTGAGCGGTGATGGGGCGATCGCCATGATGGTATTGTGATTTTCCGCTCCGGTGATGTCCAGTGTGAGGCCGCCGGTCTCCTCTTTTTGCTGCTCGGGATTATTCGTTGTGAGGTCCGGGGAGATGACGGACCAGGTAGTACCCCGATCCGTGCTCTTGTTCACGAACTGACTTCCGAAATAAACGGTATTCGCATCGAAGGGATCGGTGGCAATGGCACTGTTCCAGTTGAAGCGCATCTTGGTGCGGGCATCAGGTGCCGGAGGCCGGATGGATTCACGTTGACCCGTGGCTACCTGGTAGCGACCGACAGATCCGCCCTGACTCATCGCATACACCCACTTGCTGTCGGTAGGATCCGGAACGACATCAAAGCCATCGCCTCCCCAGAGGCTCTCCCAATAATAATTGCGGATGCCCTCGTTGACCCAGGTATAGGCAGGACCGCGCCAGCTGCCATTGTCCTGCATGCCTCCCATCACGTTGTAGGGTAGCTCGTTGTCGACATTCACATGATAGAACTGACCGAACGGCAGCTGTTCATCGAAACGCCAGGTCTTGCCCCGGTCGCGGCTGATGCCGATGCCTCCATCATTGCCCTCTATGATCAGGTTCTCGTTGTTGGGATGGATCCACCACGCATGATGATCGGGATGGATGCCATTATAGGGAATAAGTGTGGTGAAGGATTTACCGCCATCCTCGCTGAGGGTAACGGTGGAATGGATGTCGTAGATCCGATTCTCGTTCTTGGGGTCTACATAGATTTCATTGTAATAAAAGGGTCGGTCCGTTACCTGTGCCGGATCGCTGTTGACCAGCTTCCAGGAAAAGCCGCCGTCATCACTTCGATAGAAGCCGTTCTTGGTGGCTTCCACCTTGGCGTAAACGCGCGACGGCATGGAACGTGAGAAAGCAAGCCCGCAGCGTCCGATGGAGCCATCAGGCAACCCGTCTTCCTTACCCAGGCGCTTCCAGGTCTTTCCGCCATCCACTGTTATATGGATGCCTCCGCCGGGACCACCGCTGTTGAAGTTCCAAGGCTTGCGCTGGTGCTGCCACATATTCGCGATCAGCTTGTTGGGATTGGACGGATCCATGATAAGTTCCGCACAGCCCGTGGTATCGTTCGCATAAAGGATGCGTTGCCAGGTATCCCCCCCATCGGTAGTCTTGTATACGCCCCGCTCCGGATGGATGCCGTAGGGGTTCCCGATGGCAGCCACATAGACCGTATTGGGCTGTGTGGGATCGATGAGGATGCGATGGATATTACGGGTCCGCTCCAGTCCCATCCGGCGCCAGGTCTTGCCGCCATCGAGCGACTTGAAGATTCCCTCCCCGAGATTCAGGGAGTTGCGGGGGTTGCCCTCGCCGGTGCCGACCCAGATGACGGCGGGGTTGTTTTGCTGAACAGTGAGGGCCCCGATATTGATCAGCGGTTGTTCATCGAACAAGGGCGCCCAGGTGGCACCGCCGTTGTCGGTCTTCCATACTCCACCACTGGCCGCCCCAACGAATATGATATCGGGGTTGCTGTACAAGGCATCGATGGCCGTTACACGGCCGCTCATACCCGCAGGTCCTATATTCCGGGGTTTGAGGTTCTTGAATTGTTCCAATTTGACCTGGGCACGGACGGAAAGACCGGCCAACACGATAAAAAGCAGAAATCCATTTCTCATACGGGAATCGTTTGAGGAATGAATATCTGAAAACCGGGGTCGGCAGCCAAAATTTTCCAGAGAACAGAAAAACCGCTTCCGGTACGGAGAGATGAGCAACCGGGCGACTCAGCGCCAGCGACCCGGTACCCAGATGTTGCCGCGGCGGCTGTTTTTCCAATGGCCGGGTACCCAAACCGCCCTCGGATGGCGGGGACGGGCCCAATAACCCGGTACCGCCACATAGCGGCCACTTCGCCACTGCCATTCCGGACCGATCCATACGGCTCCGGCAAAGGGCGGAGCACCGGTGGCACGAAGGCTCATTCCGGTAGGGAAGCTAAGGCGAACGTTGATGCGCTGTGCCTGTGACAAAAGGGTGAACCCCAGAAGAAATACCACGAGTATCAATGAACGTGTTTTCATGCGTATCTATTTTCACCAGATTGGACCGGATCCGGGCTCCCGGGTTTATCGCGGTCGAAAATTTTTATACCTTACGGTATCATGAACCTCGACAAACTGCGCCCCGAAAAATACCTGCGGTACCTGTACCTGCCCAACCTCTTCACCACCCGCCGGACCAAAGAGATCCTGTCGGTCAACCCTACCGTCATCCCCACCCGGGAGGAGGCCAACGAGGTGCGGGTCACCGTTTACGACTATAATGGGGATACGTTGGAAGAGCGGCATTGGAATTCCGTGGAGCATTGCTTCACCTACAAAAGCAGCGGACGAACGACCTGGATCAATATCGATGGGCTGCGGAAGAGCGATGTGGATGCGGTTTGCACCCATTTCGACATTCACCCGCTTGTCATCGAGGACATCCTCAGCATCAACCAGCGTCCGAAGATGGATGAAGCCGACAACAGCATCTTTTGCCTCCTGAACATGCTCTACTATAACGAGGAGACGCATGCCGTGGAACAAGAACAGATCAGCATCATCCTGGCCAAGGAGGTTGTGATCAGCTTCCAGGAGGATGCCCGAAGAGATGTATTCAATCCGATACGGGAAAAGCTGAAGCTGGCCAATACGAAACTGCGGCAGCGCGGGCCCGATATGCTGTGCTATGCGCTTTTGGATATGATCGTAGACCAATACTTCCTGATCATGGAGCGGCTGGGAGCACGGATCGAGGATGTAGAGGATGAGGTGATAAAGGGTACGAGTGCACTGGCACTGCCCCATATCACGCATCTGCGGAAGGAACTCATCGTTCTGAAACGGAATTTCTCACCGGTCCGGGAACTGGTAAACGGCTTCCTGCGCAGCGAGAGCGAACTGCTGGAGGACCGGCATACCAAATATTACAAGGATGTATACGACCATATCGTGCAGGCCATCGACCTGGTCGAGAACTACCGCGACGTGATGGTGAGCCTGCAAGACCTGCACATCAATAACGTTAACCTCAAGATGAACGAGGTGATGAAAGTGATGGCCATCGTAACCTGCCTGCTGGCACCGGCCACGGTGATCGGTGGGGTCTTCGGTATGAACTTCGAATCCATCCCCTGGCTGCACAACCCGTATGGTTTCCTGGGTGCCGTTGGAATCATGCTGTTCATACCCGTGGTGATGCTGTGGGTCTTCCGCCGGCGCGGGTGGTTCTAAGCACCCGATGCGGGGCGCTGTTTGTATACGGGTACCGTGCTGCAGGGTTCACCGTACATGATGCTCTTAACGACAGGACGCAGGCGACGGGTAAGTTCCATATATACAAAATCGGGAATGGGTGTTTCGCCACAACCCTTGATGACCACCCGCTGCCCTGCATAGGCGGACAGGTCGATACGGTCGATATTCTTCAGATAGAGTTGCCTGATCAGCTCGGTCGTGTCGCCCATCACGATCTCGCGGGCCACCGGCTGAAGGTAAGCGGCGACGAGCATCCAGGCCCAAACGGGTACGATCGCGTCCGCACTGCAGTACAGGGCCACGTTCGTATCCTGGTACACCGACCAATCCAGGGTCTTTAATGCCTCCCGGAATTCCTTTTCCTTAAGGACCAGTCCCATGAACAAATGGTCCTTAAGATCGAAAACCGCCGTCTCCCCGCGGGGATACCAGGTTTCCGGATCAAGGGTCATGAGGCCGCTTTCTGCGACCTTATTAACGATGGGCTCACTCATGGCTGGACTGTTCTTTTTCCTTTATAAAAGTAACGAAAAGCGGGGCGGACAGGTTGCGAGATCGGCAATTCCGGGAAGCAACGACAAGAAAAAACCCCGATCAGCCGGAGCTGAACGGGGCCTGCAGTCGGTTTTGGATCGCGGGATCAGGGATCAATAACGCTCCGATCGCTTGTCGGTGATCGAAGCAGCTTTTTTAAGCCCGTCAAGGGGGTTCATTTGGTTTCGTTTCTGATCGGCCATGGCCTTGCGCTGGTCGGCTACGCTGCCGGTCGTTACGGCGGTCGCGGTCAGGTTATCGACCCGCACCACGAACACGGAACTCTGACCCTCCAGCGCTTCGGAAATCACTTTGCCCTTGTTCGCGGGATTGAAGATGGCACCGGTGACCCGGGGCTCATAGCCAAGGGTATTGTTATTTCCGGTAATGCGGAGACTGTCGAAGGTCTCGATCTGTCTGCCACCCCAGGCAGCGGCAGCAGCTTCGAGGGTCGTCACCTTGCCGAGTTTATTCTTCAAGATCTCAGCCTTCTTCTTGTTCCGAAGGGCCGCTTCCACGGTAGGACGGGCTTTCTCTGAAGACATGGTTCCATCCTTCAGGATCTCGGTGACAACGGCCACCACATAATTGTTCTCTACCTTTTCCGGCTTGAGTACCTGTCCTGTTTTCGCCTCATACACATTGCGTACGAAATTCCGGGAGGACCCCATACCGGTGATCTGGGCGTCGCGCGGACCTACGGTCGCCACCCCCTTGATCATACCTTTTGGCTTCAGGTTCTTCTCGTAATTGGCATCGAAGGATTTCAGGTCACGGCTGTCACCGGCAAACAGATTGGCCTGATTGCTGGCGTTGTTGTCCGTTTCAGGGCTGACTATGATCTCTTTGGGGAGATAGGAGATCTTATAGCCGGTACCTGACCCCCTGTGGGAAAGAACCTCGATATAGTGGTATCCGAAATCGGTCTTCACGATGCCTTTGCTACCGGGACGGTTCAGGAAAATGAAGTCATTGAAAGGGCCTACCATCTGACCGGAGAATACATTGTCGTACACCCCCCCCTTGTCCTTGCTTCCCGGGTCGTCCGAGAACTTGGCACAGAGGCTGTCGAACAGGGAGCCGGATGCGATGGCATTGCGAAGGCTGTCGGCCAGTTTATAGGCGGTGGCGGTATCGCGGATCTGCATCATCTGACCGGTCTGCTGGTCACGCTGCGTAGTGGCAACGAGGATGTGACGGACCTTGACGGTATCGGGCATCGGCCGAACCCCCTCGAGGCGGGCAAGGAAATAGTTGGCACCTTCCAGATATGGGCCATACACGGAACCTGTCGGGATACGGATGATCGAATCTTTGAAAATGGAGTTGATCGCTTTACCGTTACGGTATCCGTTGTAATTGTAGGCGGCGTCCACTCCTTCGCCGGCGAGGAACTGCTCCATGTTATCGGTGGTATCGAAGGCTGTACGCAGTTCGTTGAGGCGGGCGATGACAGCGGCCGTATCCGCAGCGGATGGAGCAGCGCTGAAGGTGACATAGCTGATGCTGCGGCTCTCGGCCTGCTTGAACTGGTCCTTGTTCTTGCTCACGTAATCGGCGATCTCTTTATCGGTGATCTTGATCGTACTGTCCGGAATGGAAAAATACGCCTCACGCACCAGCGATATCCGGGCCATCAAGCTGTTATCAGCGTTTTGCTTCTCGATCAACCAACGAGGTACATTGCTGCTGTTGATGAAGAGCGACATGTACTTCTCGTTCTCGCGCTGAAGGATCAGCTGGTCGATATAGTTGTTGAAACTGGCTTTTTGCTCGGGTGTGCCTTTTTTGAGTATCTGGTCGATCTGCTGCTTGGCCTGCACCGGATTGTACTGGCCGGTCGCCGGGTCGGTGAACTGGTTTTTCAGGTCGACAGGTGCATTGGGGCCGTATAGGATATCGCCCAGCTCCTTCTTGCTCACTTTAATACCCAGCTTTCCGAATTCCTCCTCCAGCAGATACTGATTCACCGTCTGCTCCCAGGTGTTGTCTACAGCGAGCGCCGTGGTGGACGGGGCTGCAGGATACCCCTGCTGGCGCATGTTTTGCTCGTTCTGATCTACCAGCCGGGCAAAATCCTCCACGCCGATCTTGCGTCCATTAACCTTGCCTATATAGTTGGAGGGTCCGCCTCCGAACATGCCACGGGTACGGCTTGAAAAATAATCGGTCAGAATGAATCCGATCAAGGCTACCGCGATCAGCACTACGGTGATCCTGGCACCTTTGTCCCGGATCGTTTGAATGATTGACATACGCGCTTGGTATAGTGTTATTGATGGCCCCGAGGGCCTCATTTAGGGAGGGCAAAATTAGTGTTTTTGGGGATATACTGTTAGTAATTAAGGGGTTCGGAAGCTTTTATTTCAATGAATGCCCTGGGTTGCCGAAACGCTTGAAAGCGGGTTGGATCGTTTTCCGTTAAAACAATATAATTAATTGATAACCAAATATAAATGTGTAATTCTACCCGCCCCTGAGCGCGAAGCTTGCCAGCAGTACGGTGCGCGGATCGGGCAACAGGGCAACGGGTTTGCCGGTACTGGCGACCTTAAAAACGGCGGTCCGGGTATTCATCGTGAACGACAGCAGCTTCGGGGTGTCCGCTCCCGGTTCAATCAGGTGGAACTCTACCGGAACATCGAATACGAATTCCGAGGGCTGCGTCTGTTCCAACCGGATCACCGTCTGGGCGGTCGCGGTATCGTAGTGCCAGCTGCCTGCGATCGATAGCACGTCGGATCGGTTGAGCCACTGGTTAAAAAACGGGCGGAGTGGCGTACCGCTGAACCGCTGCATCTCGGCGATCAGATCATCTGTGCATGCGTTGGAATTGAGATAGGTCCGGTAATAAGATCGGATCCCTTCCCGGAAGGCATCGTGTCCCATCTTCTCGCGTAGCATATGCAGAAACCAGGCCCCCTTCTGATAGGTCATGTCATTGGTGACAGGTCCCTCCTCTGCAGTACGGGCATCGATGACCTTATAGGTGGGGTCTTTTCGGTAGAAGTCGAAAATGCGCTTGCGCGCCTTTTTCAGGTCCGTGATATACTCCGCATGGCCATAAGCGTATTCCTGAAAGAGAAGGGTGAAAAAGGTCGCGAATCCCTCGCTCAGCCAGGCGTCGTCCCAGGTGGATTCAGTGACCGCATTGCCAAACCATTGGTGGGCGATCTCATGTATCACCACGTTGCGCAGCCGGACATCACGCTTGCCGTTCACCAGATTCTCCCCGTAAAAAATGGCAGAAGCCGTTTCCATCCCGCCGCCGACACTGGGCGATTGAATGTTGGCGAGCTTCTCATATACGAACGGTCCCACATAACCCGAGTAAAAGGCCAGTACCTCGCGGGTCGGGACCGCGAAGTCATGAAAGCCCGCTTCACGGTCTCGGGGATACACCCAGGTCTGTATCGGTTTGCCATCGAAGCGGTCTGCCTGCTGTACGGCGAATTCGGCTACCCCCAGCACATAGAGCCAGGAGGCGATGGGCACGGACTGCTTCCAATGAGTACGTTTTTGTTCCTTGTCAAGAACAGATTCCTCAACGAGTGACCCATTGGAAACGACCTGGTAATGGGCAGGGGCGGTCACGATGAATTCATTGGTGGCTTTATCATAAGGATGGTCTACAGTAGGCAGCCAGTGACGGGTCCGATTCGGCCAATTCTCATTGAAGAAACTCCGGTCGCCGTAACGGGTAGGCCCGATCCGCAACCCATCGGCAGGGATACCCCGGTAACGGACCACGAATGAGCCGCTCGTGTTCTTCGCAGGCGATCGAAGCAATTGTATATACAACACATCCTGCTCGTGCTGGAAAGGAACGGGCACGTTTTCGTACAGCACCTGTTCCACCACCATCCCCTTGCCGCCGCGGGCGGCGGTCCGGTTGATCAGATCGAGCCGCAGTCGCTTGATATCTCCGGTCCTGAAAAACACCGACAGGGTCGTGCGGCCTTCGATCTCGTCGGTTCGATCCGACAAGGTCAGCTCGAATGCATAATGGACCATGTCGATGGCGTAGTTTCTCGGATAATTGTCGGCCCTGGCAGTTCGGGATACGAACAGGAATATCAGGGCAAAGAAGCGGAGATAGATTTTCATGGCAGCTGGGTGATCTTGGTGAGATAAAAGCCGCGGGGGTCTACCTGGGGCGGCGTCCGGCTCGACACCCGGATCCCGTCCTTGCCGACCAACAGGCGTTGCTTCCCCTCTGTGGTGTATACCTCCACCGGAAGCGGCATGAAGAAGTTACTGATCCGAATAAGATACTGCTGATATCCGGTCTCTTTGACTGTGAAGTCCAGCACATCGGTGGTGCGCATGTAAAAATCAAAGAAGGGCTTCAGGTCCTGACCGGACGCGCGGCTGAACAAGGCTTCCACATCACGGGTGGTAACGAAATGATCGTAGGTATAGGCCGGATCGGTGGCCAGTTGCTTGAGTGTCGGTAAGAATACCGAATCGCCGATCAGGAAGCGAAGGCTGTGCATGAAGAAAGAGCCTTTGGTATAGATGT
>JBJOMF010000289.1:0-8759 GCA_046052505.1 Bacteroidota bacterium
AGACCACTATGAGCCCGAGGAGACCCGTACCTATTTCGAGGCGAATAAGAAAGGATTCGAACGACTGCTGCGCTTCAAGCAGTGGAAGCTGCTGAAGCCATTCTTGAAACGGGACCGCACAGGGAACGGGTCCGGCAACGGGCTCCGCAGCTTTTTTTTCGAGTTGTTCCTTTAATCATCCTGTAATCCGAATGATATGAGTCAAAAGGTTGTATTGGGATTCAGCGGCGGGCTCGACACGTCGTTCTGCGTGAAATACCTTGCTGAAGATAAGGGCTATGAAGTACACAGTGTGCTGGTGAATACGGGTGGCTTTTCGGACGAGGAACTCCGACAGATCGAATCCCACGCCTATCGTTTGGGCGTGCGTACCCATACGACCGTTGATGCCGTTAGGAACTACTACGAACGGATCATTCGCTATCTCATATACGGCAATGTCCTCAAGAACAATACCTATCCCTTGTCCGTATCTGCCGAACGACTGAGTCAGGCCCTGGAGATCGCCGCCCACGTTCAACAGCTGGGAGCCGATGCCGTAGCGCATGGCAGTACAGGCGCCGGAAACGACCAGGTACGATTCGATATGATCTTTCATATCCTGATCCCCGGTACACAGATCATCACACCGATACGTGACCTGCGGCTGAGCCGGGAGGAAGAGATCGCCTACCTCCGGGGTAAGGGAATCGAGATGAACACAGAAAAAGCGGTATACTCCATCAACAAAGGCCTGTGGGGCACGAGCGTGGGCGGGAAAGAGACCCTTTCTTCCAACGGCATGCTCCCCGAAAGGGCCTGGCCGACCCCGGTCACCAAGAGCGATCCGGAATCCCTGAGTCTGGGATTTGAAAAAGGCGAACTTCGGACCATCAACGGCAACGGTTTCGGCCATCCAGCCGATGCGATCCGTTACCTACAAAGCCTGGCAGGTCCCTTTGGGATCGGACGGGACATTCACGTAGGAGATACCATCATCGGCATCAAGGGTCGTGTGGGATTCGAAGCGGCCGCACCTCTGGTGATCCTGAAAGCCCATCATGCACTTGAAAAGCATGTACTCACCAAATGGCAACTGCAGTGGAAAGACCAGTTGGCGGCCTTCTACGGGAACTGGCTGCATGAGGGTCAGATCCTGGACCCTGTGATGCGTGACATCGAAGCCTTTCTCACACGCAGCCAGGAACACGTGACAGGCACCGTATACGTGCAACTCATGCCATACCGCTTTCAGGTAACGGGCATCGAGTCGCCTTTCGATCTGATGGATAGTCGCTTCGGAAAATACGGCGAGATGAACACCGGATTCACTGGAGAGGATGTACGCGGCTTCAGCCGCATCTTCGGCAATCAGACCGCCATCTATCACCTTGTCAGAAACGCCGCTCATGAAAAAGATTAAGATCGGCATCGTCGGAGGAGCCGGTTATACCGGCGGAGAACTTCTACGGGTGCTCTTACATCACCCGGAAGCAGAGATCGTTTTCGTACACAGCCGCAGCAAGGCCGGACAACCCGTGACGGCGGCACATCCGGACCTCACCGGGGATACGAACTTGCGCTTCAGTAATGAGCTGAGTCCGCAGCCTGACCTGCTCTTCCTTTGCCTGGGCCATGGAGAATCGCAAAGCTTCCTGGCCCATACTGCCCCCGATCCGTCGGTGCGGATCATTGACCTGACTCAGGATCACCGGCTTTCCGGGTCGGCCACCTGGAACGGGGAGCCTTTCATCTACGGCTTGCCCGAATGCAACCGTGACCGGATCCGAAAGGCCCGATACATCGCCAATCCGGGTTGCTTCGCTACCTGCATCCAACTGGGCCTGCTCCCTTTGGCTGAAGCGGGATTGCTGCATGAGATACATACGACCGCCATCACCGGCTCCACCGGTGCCGGACAATCGCTCTCGCCGACCTCGCATTTCAGCTGGAGGGCCGGAAACATCCAGGCCTACAAGACCCTGGAGCACCAGCACCTGACCGAGATCCTAGAGACCCTGCGAGGCCGGCAACCCAACCCCTCCATCGAGCTGCACTTTGTTCCCTGGCGGGGTGATTTCACTCGAGGCATCTTCGCCAGCTCCACATTGCGCTGCGACCGGTCGGCCGAGGAACTCCGGGTGCTTTACGGATCCTTCTTCGAGAGCCATCCCTTCATACACCTTAGCCCGGATCCCATTTACCTGAAACAGGTGTTGAATACCAACAAGGCGGTCCTTCAGCTTGAAAAGATCGGGAATATGCTGGTAGTACATACGGCGATCGACAATTTGCTAAAAGGTGCGGTCGGGCAAGCGGTCCAGAATATGAACCTGATGTTCGGACTGGAAGAAACCAGAGGACTGAAACTCAAGCCTTCCGGCTTTTGACAAATAGAGCGGTAACTACCCGTACAACTATCGACCATGAATCTATTCGATGTTTATCCGATCCAGGACATTACCATCACCCGGGCAAGCGGATCACGGGTATGGGATGACAAAGGACAGGAATACCTGGACCTGTATGGCGGCCATGCTGTGATCAGTATCGGACATACCCATGCGCATTGGGTACAGCGGATCGAAGCACAGCTTCACAAGATCGCTTTCTACTCCAATTCGATCCGGATCCCCCTGCAACAGGAGCTGGCCGAACGGCTGGGACAAATATCCGGTAAGCCATCCTACCAACTCTTCCTCTGCAACAGCGGCGCGGAGGCCAATGAGAACGCCCTGAAACTGGCAAGCTTCCATACCGGTCGGAAAAAAGTGGTGGCTTTCTCAAAGGCCTTTCACGGTCGCACCTCTCTGGCTGTTGCGGTGACCGACAACCGGAACTATGTCGCTCCGGTGAACGAGACTGCGAACGTGGCATTCCTGCCCTTCAACGACCTGGAGGCGCTGGAAGAATATTTTACCGATCACGGAAACGAGATCGCTGCCGTCATCGTAGAAGGTATACAGGGCGTGGGCGGTATTCATGTGGCGAGTGACGCCTTCCTGCAACGGATCCGGGCCTGCTGCGACCGGTATGGCGCCGTTTACATAGCCGACAGTGTGCAATGCGGGTATGGACGCAGCGGCCGCTTCTTCAGCCATGATCACGCCGGCGTGGATGCCGATATCTATACGATGGCCAAAGGCATGGGCAACGGATTTCCCGTAGCCGGCATCATCATCGCGCCTCATATCCGTCCCAGGCATTTTCAACTGGGTACAACCTTTGGCGGAAACCACCTGGCCTGTGCGGCCGCCCTGGCTGTACTCGAGGTGATTGAATCCGAAGACCTGATCCGTCATGCCGCACAACTCGGCCAGTACCTGAAGGAACAACTGCAACAGATCGACGGACCTGAACAGGTACGGGGCCGCGGCCTGATGATCGGCTTTGACGTTCCGGCAACCCTGAAGGACCTTCGTTCGAACCTGCTGCACCGACATCATATCTTCACCGGCGAGGCCAAGCCCCATGTTATCCGGCTGTTGCCCTCGCTGGCCCTCACCAGAGCAGATGCCGACCAGTTCCTGTCCTGCCTCAAAAAAGAGATCGCAACCCTTAACCCCGCTATCCATTCGTAACCATGAGACAATTCACTTCGGTAAATGATGTGACCGATATTCAGGCCCTGGTAGCCCTGGCCCGGTCCTGCAAGGCAGACCCTCTGGGGAACCGGCAGCTGGGCAGCGGCAAACGCATCGGTCTTATTTTCCTCAACCCCAGCCTCCGCACCCGCCTCAGCACCCAGATCGCAGCGGAGAATCTGGGTATGACACCCGTGATTTTCAATGCCGGCAACGAAGGCTGGGCCTGGGAATTCGAGGAAGAGGCCATCATGAGCGGCTCGACCGTGGAGCATGTGAAAGATGCCGCGCCGATCCTGGGTCGCTATTTCGATCTACTGGCCCTGCGGGCCTTCCCCACCCTGCAGAATAAAGAGGACGATTATGGTGAGGTCTGTCTCAAACAATTCATTAAATATGCCGGTGTACCGGTGGTAAGCCTCGAAAGCGCCACGCTCCATCCACTGCAATCGCTTACGGATGTGCTGACGATCAGCGAAACCTTTGCCGAAAAACGTCGTCCAAAAGTGGTACTAACATGGGCTCCGCACATAAAACCTCTGCCGCAATGCGTGGCCAACAGCTTTGCACAGTGGATCAACGCCTGGGGTCAGGCGGACTTCGTGATCACGCATCCGGACGACTATGAACTGGATGCCGCCTTCACGGAAGGAGCCCGCATCGTCCGGAACCAGGACGAGGCACTGCAGGATGCAGACTATGTGTATGTGAAGAACTGGAGCACCTACACCGATTACGGACGAATCTATTGCAATGACCCGGAGTGGATGCTGACCCGAACGAAACTGGAGCGAACCCGGAATGCCCGTGTCATGCATTGCCTGCCGGTCCGGCGCAACGTGGAACTCAGTGATGAGGTACTCGACAGCACGAACAGCATCGTAACCCTGCAGGCGTCCAATCGTGTTTGGGCGGCACAGGCCGTTCTTACCCAATTATTGCGATCGAATGGATGAACTGTACCTCATAAAGATCGGCGGGCAGGTGCTCGATGATGAAACGCAGCGAGACACTTTTCTTTCCGCCTTCTCCCGTCTCACCGGTAAGAAATTGCTGGTTCACGGGGGTGGCAAACTGGCGACACGCCTATCGGAGCGGCTGGGCATTGAGACCCGTATGACCGAAGGCAGACGGATCACCGATGCGGACACGCTGCAGGTGGTGACCATGGTTTATGCAGGCTGGATCAACAAAACGATCGTAGCCCGGCTACAGGCCGCCGGATGCCAGGCTGCCGGATTTTCCGGGGCCGATGGCGACCTGGTCCGTTCACACCGGCGCTCCGAAGCATCGGTGGATTATGGCTACGTGGGTGATGTGGACAGGGTGAATGCGGACCTTCTCATACGCTTGCTGGACCAAGGTATCACGCCCGTTCTCTCACCGATCACACACGATGGCCAAGGCCAGCTCCTCAATACCAATGCCGATACCATCGCACAGGAAACGGCGCGTGCGCTCAGCACATCCTACCGTGTTCACCTGATCTACTCGTTTGAAAAGAACGGTGTGCTGGAACGGGTGGACGATCCCAGCAGCCGGATCCCCCTGCTCACCCCTTCCCTATATCGTCAACTGCGGTCTGCCAACCGTATTTTTGCAGGCATGGTACCGAAACTCGACAATGCGTTCGCCGCCCTAGAAAGCGGGATCCACCGGGTGAGCATCGGACCGGCCGATCAACTGGATCTTCTGATCGCCGGCAGTACCGGCACTACCTTGCAACATGAACCCTGAGCTGCACCCCTTATATGAAGCATCCGTGGAGCTGCTTCGCCAGCTGATCGCCACACCCTCCTTCAGCAGAGAGGAGGAAGCAACGGCCGGAATTCTTTGCCGCTTTCTCGGCGCACGCGGGATCGACCACCAGCGGGTAGGCAACAATGTATTCGCCCTGAACCGCCAATATGACCCCTCTAAGCCCAGCATCCTGCTAAACTCCCACCATGATACCGTCCGTCCTAACCCGGGCTATACCCGAGATCCCTATCTGCCTTCCGTAGAGGAAGGTAAATTATTCGGACTGGGCAGCAATGATGCCGGAGGCTGTCTGGTATCGCTGGCGGCGACCTTCCTACACTTTTACGACCGCAGCGATCATCCGTACAATATCCTGTTCGCGGCCACTGCGGAAGAGGAGATCAGCGGACCCGGCGGGATCGAATACACCCTGCCCTATCTGCCTCCTATCGATTGCGCCATCGTAGGCGAACCGACGGGCATGCAACTGGCGATCGCCGAGCGGGGCCTGATGGTCCTGGACTGCACTTCCCATGGCAAGGCCGGTCATGCCGCGCGCCGTGAAGGGGACAATGCACTGTATCAGGCCCTGGATGCGATCCAGTGGTTCCGCACACACGCTTTTGAGCGGGTATCACCCCTGCTGGGTCCCTGTCAGATGACGGTAACCGTGATCGAGACGGAGAACAAGGCCCACAATGTCGTACCAGGCACTTGCCACTTCGTAGCCGACATACGGGTGAATGAATGCTATCAATTTGAGGAGATCCTGGATGAGATACGGTCGAAGGTATCCTGCGAAGTGACCCCCCGCAGCTTTCGCCTGCGTTCTACCCTGATCCCGAAAGACCATCCGCTCATACAGGCAGGACTGTCGATGGGTCGAACCTGCTACGGATCGCCGACCACCTCGGACAAGGCCCTGATGCCCTTTCCCGCCCTGAAAATGGGGCCGGGCGATTCTGCCCGGAGCCACACGGCTGATGAGTATATCGTTCTGGACGAGATCCGGGAGGGGATCGAACTGTACACTGAACTGCTAAACCGGCTGTCATGAAACTCTGGGAAAAAAACACCCTGCCGCTTGAGGAAGTGGAGCGCTTCACGGTCGGTAGAGACCGGGAGATGGATGTCGTTCTGGCCCGCCACGATATCATCGGATCGCTGGCCCACGTACAGATGCTGGGGTCGATCGGACTGCTCCAGGAATCGGAAACACGGCAGCTGACGGAAGCGCTTCGTGTGCTTTATCAGGAAGCCCGGGAAGGAAGGTTCACCCTACAGGAAGGTGTAGAAGACGTGCATTCACAGGTAGAGCTCTTGCTGACACAGCAGCTGGGCGATATCGGAAAGAAGATCCATGCGGCCCGAAGCCGGAACGACCAGGTCCTGCTCGATATCCGGCTCTTCCTAAGGGAGGAGATCCGTGAACTGACAGCGGCGACGGCGTCCCTTTTCGAGCTGCTGCAAGAGCGAAGCGAACGTCATAAAAATGACCTGCTTCCCGGATATACCCACCTGCAGCTGGCGATGCCATCCTCTTTCGGTCTCTGGTTCGGTGCATGGGCGGAAGGCCTGGTGGATGATTTGATCACCCTGAAAGCAGCGTACGAGGTCGTGAACAAAAATCCCCTCGGTTCAGCTGCAGGATACGGCTCGTCCTTTCCGATCGACCGGACACTGACCACGCGCCTACTGGGCTTCAGCGACCTTAACTACAATGTGGTCTATGCCCAGTTGGGGCGAGGCAAGGTGGAACGAATCGTGGCGCAGGCCTTGGCCAATCTGGCCGATACGTTGGCACGGCTGAGCATGGATGCCTGTCTGTATCTGAATCAGAATTTCGCATTCATCTCTTTTCCGGAAGAACTGACAACGGGCAGCAGTATCATGCCCCACAAGAAAAATCCCGATGTGTTCGAGATCGTACGGGCACATTGCAACCGTATCAAGGCCCTCCCGAATGAGATCCTGCTCATGACCACCAACCTTCCGTCGGGCTACCATCGCGACCTTCAATTGCTCAAAGAACACCTTTTCCCCGCCTTCACCATCCTGCGGGATTGCATGTCCATGACGGACCTGATGCTGTCGAATATCAACATTCGCCAGAACATCCTCGACGAGGACCGGTACAAATTCCTGTTCAGTGTCGAGGAGGTGAATCGGCTGGTCCGGGAAGGAATGTCCTTCCGTGATGCTTATAAAAAAGTGGGGAAGGATATTGAGGCCGGCACGTATCGTGTAACAGGTACCCGACCGCAGCACACCCACGAAGGCAGCATCGGTAATCTTTGTACGGAGCAGGTGCGGCAGGCAATGGACCGTGTGCGGAATGGATTTCCGTTCGCTTCGGTCGAGGATGCCCTGTCGCAGCTGACGGGATCCGCATCCTGATACAGGCCTAAAGCCCGTACCGGTCGGCCAGGTAGATCAGGGCCGCCATATTCACCGCCCCCAACTCGAGCTCACGCTTGTTGACCGCTTCAAAAGTATCGTTGCGTGCATGATGCACATCGAAGTACCGTTGTGAATCGGGGCTCAACCCTGCCGTGGGGGTTCCCAGAGTACGGTTCAGCGGACCGATATCGGCACCGCCACCCCCCCTCACGAATTCACTGCAACCGTAGGGTGCGATCAATGGTTGCCAGGAGAAAAAGGTACGGGTCTGTTCTTCCGTACCGGTGAAACCTAATCCGCGGGGGGAGAATCCCCCGGCGTCACTTTCAATGGCCAGGATATGCTTTTCGCCGCGAGCCTTGGCCTCTTCCGCATATTTAGCCCCACCGCGAAGCCCATTCTCTTCGTTGGCAAAAAGGACAAACCGAATGGTGCGCCGGGGCTGATAGCCGATGGCCCTGAAAGCACGAAGGATCTCGATGGCCTGAACACAACCGGCTCCGTCATCATGAGCCCCCTCGCAATTGTCCCAGCTGTCGAGATGCCCGCCCACCGTGATGATCTCATCGGGAAAGTCGGAGCCGCGAAGCTCCCCGATCACATTATGACCGATGGTATCGGGTAAAAAATGGCCATTGGAATTTAGCCGGACCGTGACAGGCCCCTTGCTCAGCTCAGCTGCCAGCCAGTCAGCATCCTGCAACCCGATCGCAAAGGCCGGCACCCGGGCATAATTGGTATCATACCGGGTCGCGCCCGTATGCGGATGATTATCGGTACTGTGGCTCATACTGCGAACGATAACACCACTTGCACCCCATTTAGCGGCGGCCGAGGGGCCCTGACCACGATACTTACTGGCGTCCCCATAGGCCTGGAATGTGCGGATGAACGTAGGATTAAATGGATAGTTGAAGAAAACGACCTTCCCTTTCACCTGATCCTTCTTCCCGTTCAGGTCATCAAAGGAGTTGGCCAACACCACTTCGGCCTGCAGGCCATGAGAGCCTGTACCGATGGAATTACCGAGGGCGACCACATCCAGCTCCTTCCCTT
>JBJOMF010000290.1:0-4273 GCA_046052505.1 Bacteroidota bacterium
CAGCAGTATCGACAGAAATAGTTTCAGGGTGTTGCTCATAAAAGAGTAACAATCTAAACCAAAAACCGGTTCAAAGCGCGTCCAGCCCGTATTTCTTCCCATAGGCGACCAGCCAGGATACGACCTCATTGTAACTGCGCTTGCCGGCTGGCTGGTTGTTGGCCTTAAGGAATTGTCCGTACCCCCACATGACCAGGCTTTCCACTGGGTTGCGGTATCTCCGGTAGAAGTCGCGGTGCTCCTTTTCATCGGCCCGCACCTGAGGATGCACCGTATTGCGATAGGCGTGCACCCGGTTCGAGTCGACCTGATAAAGCTCACCCAAAGCGTAATGGTACATGTCGTAATAAACCGAATAGCGGAATGCATACGAAGGGGAAAGCCGGCAGGCAAGATACCCGACGAAGTTGGCCTCGTTCTCCTTGGCGTACCCCAGCTGGTGTGCGATCTCATGGGTCGTGACGAACGGCTCCAGGAACCGGGGAACGGTGGTGTTCACCTGTCCCTCTCCGGTAAATGGATTGTAGTAGCCCTGAAACCCCAGATAGTTTCCCAAGTAGCTGAACAACGAAGGCTTCACCGATCTTTTCCGATAGCGCAAAAAGGGATGACGTTGTTCCGCGACCGCATAAGCTTCGACGGCTCCCTGGAACAGCTGTCGCTTCCGGTTGAATGTATCTCGCTGTGCTTCGCTGACGAAGCCGGCATAGAAATTCACGCGGTCCTGTAACCGGGCCGTCAGCGTATCCAGTTCAGCGACGGTGGGCGGTCGTATGTCAAGCGCCAGCTGGCTGGCGATCCCGCGGCGGTTGTAATTGAGCCCCCAAAGGGCATTAAAGCAAACGTACACGAACAGGAAGAAAAAAATGGCCTGCTGCAGTCCGGTCACGAAATAAGCACGCGTGAACCGCCGACGGAACAGTACCCGGATCAGCGAACCGGTCTTGTACAGGATCACAAGCAGCAGGAATCCATAGAACAGGTCGCCCACGCTGAAGGGAATCCAGCCAAACAGCAACCGCTGTACCTGAGCGATGACCGGATAAATGCCACGGCTGTAGGAGGATTCGACCCAGTCCGGATACCAGGTGGCCCAGCGGATGGCGATGGCCAGTCCAACGAGAAGGACCCATCCTGAGCGCCGCATCAGGTAGGCGAAGACTCGGGTCAAAAATACCTGCAAGTGCTTAAGGTTGAAGGGATCATGAAGTCTGTAAAGGTAAGGTAAAGCCGGTAAAAAAAGTAGGGTCAAAGCCCCTCCGATTCGCCGGATTCTGTTACCTTTGCACACTCTTTTAACTAGTTGTGCCATGGGCCGCCGCCGGGACTATGAAATCGCATTCGTGGGGCTGAAGCCCGGGGTCCATGAGTTCAACTATCCGATCGACGACCGGTTCTTTGAAGAATACCAGCAGCAGGATTTTCGCCATTGCCGGGCCGATGTCCGCCTGTTGCTTGACAAGAAAAGCAGTTTCATGCTGCTCAAGTTCGAGATCGGAGGGAGCCTGGAAGTGACCTGCGACCGCTGCAACAGCCGGTTGCCGCTCGACCTCTGGGATGAATTCACCCTGACGGTGAAGATGGTGGATGAGCCGGAGCTGATGAACGAGCAGGAAGGGGACCCGGATGTGTTCTACATCAGCCGCGGAGAAAGTCATATCAACCTGTCCGACTGGATCTATGAGTTCATCAATCTGTCCCTACCGATGCAGAAAACCTGCACCTATGAGAACATGGACGGTCCCCACTGCAACCGGGCAGCGATGGACCTGTTGAAAAAACTGGAACAAGAAGAGACCCCGAAAGAAGGTGAAAATCCGATCTGGAAGGGTCTGGACCGATTCAAAGATTTAGAATAACCAATTAATACCTGACGTATGCCCAATCCAAAACGCCGGCACAGCCAGCAGCGCAGCGCCAAGCGGCGGACCCATTACAAGGCCAAGGCCACCACGCTGACGACCGACAGCGCCACCGGAGAGATCCATGTGCGCCACCGCGCGCATGTGAGCGAAGGGAAACTTTATTACAAAGGCAAAGTGGTCGCCGAGAAATCCCCGGTGAAGTAATAAAGCCCTTGAGGGTTCCCGAATTCCAAGTCCTCCCGCCGTTTATCCGGCGCAGGATTTGGGATTTTATTTTTAAGCTCATCCATGCGTATCGGCATCGACATCATGGGCGGTGATTATGCCCCCCGGGAGGCTGTAAAAGGCCTTGCGGACCATTTGGCCGCAGGCACAAACAGTGCCGGATTCGTGCTTTTCGGCAACGCCGAAGAGGTGCGACCCTTGCTAGAGGAACGGGGCCTCACAGACGACCGGATCACCCTGGTCAATACGACACAGGTCATCGGCATGCAGGAACATCCCACCCGCGCATTCCGGGAAAAGACGGATGCATCCATTACGGTCGGTTTCGGCTGGCTGGCTGCCGGGAAGACCGATGCCTTCATCAGTGCCGGCAATACGGGGGCCATGCTGGTCGGGGCCCTGTTCAGCATACAGCCCATCGAGGGCGTCATCCGCCCAGCGATATCCACGATCATCCCGAAACTCGATGGCGGCACGGGCCTGCTGCTCGATGTCGGCCTGAATGCCGACTGCAAGCCCGAACAGCTGAACCAGTTCGCCACCATGGGTTCCGTATATGCGCAACAGGTACTGGGCATTGACAACCCCGGCGTGGGCCTGATCAATGTCGGCGAGGAGGAAGGCAAAGGGAACCTGCTTGCGCAGGCCACCTACCCCCTGCTAAAGGAAAATCGCCAGATCCGTTTCATCGGAAATATCGAAGGTCGGGACCTCTTCACCGGTCCGGCCGATGTGATGGTCTGCGAGGGATTCACCGGGAACATCATCCTCAAGATGGCCGAATCGCTGTTCGATATAGGCCGCGCACGACAGATCACCGATCCCTATTTGGAGCGCTTCAACTTCGAAAATTACGGTGGCACCCCCGTGTTGGGCATATCCAAGCCCGTGATCATTGGGCATGGCATTTCAGGTGCCCGCGCTTTCCGCAACATGATCTCCCTGGCCGAACGTATGATCGGCACCGATGTCATGCAAAAGCTGAAAGAGGGATTGTCTTAACAGACCTTTACCAACCAGGAACAATAATCGCTTTAGCCCAGCCGTTTCGTTCAGATCCCATTAAATTTGAAATGAATGAACCGGATCGCTGCTTTGATGTTCGCGTACGTATCCCTCCCGATCCTGCCGGTCCTTGGCCAGCCCTTGTCGGAAAACGCCCCTCCCTATACCACTCCCTACGTGCCGGCCGTCACGACCGTATTCTACCGCTTGGGCGACCGAACGATCCCGCTTGAAACGGAACGGTATGGACCCGAAACCGGAGTGATCTGTATCAACCTGCATGATAACGAGCAAACCTCGGTCCTGGCCGCAAGGGCCGTGCTGGAACGGCAGGGCGGCACCCTGATACGCATCGGGAACGAACGGCAGCGTGTCATACGGTTTCGCATGAAAGGACACACCTACTCCTTCGATCCCAACCGGATGTTCTCGGATGAAGGGATCGAGCAGACCCTGAAAGAGAATGGCCGGTATGACCCCGAAGCGGCCCGGGCAGTCGGACTATTTGCCGAACGCATCCTGAATAGGATACCCTCCGATATCGGATGCATTGTGGCCCTGCACAACAATACGGAGGCCCTCTTCTCCGTAAAAAGCTATGTGAAGGGGGGTGAACGGGAGACGGACGCACGGGATGTTTTCGTCGCCCAGGGGCAGGACGAAGATGATATCGCTTTGACGACGGACGAGGCGCTCTTCAGGGGCATGGCCGCCAAAGGCTATCACAGCATCTGGCAAGACAATATCAACGTAAAGCAGGACGGGTCACTGAGCGTATTTTGCGGCAATAAGGGACTGCGCTATATCAACATCGAAACGCAACATGGCCGCCGGGCTCAGTACGAGGAGATGCTGAATGTTCTACTGCAATTGCTGGCAGAAGCGGAACGGCCTACGGAGCAACGCCCGGGTGAAGAGCCTTGATACGCCTTTTCGCCAAGGAGGTTTCCGGGCGTTACAGGAGTTATATCGGCCACGGTTATTCAGGTCAAAAAAAATCCCGGCTTTCGCCGGGAGGTCTCACTCCGTGATCCCGCTGGGACTCGAACCCAGGGCCCCAACATTAAAAGTGTTGTGCTCTACCAACTGAGCTACGAGATCGACCGTTTTCGCATCCGGAAAAACCGGAATTGGGAGTGCGAAAATACAGCCCGGCAGGTCATACGCCAAAAATATTT
>JBJOMF010000291.1:0-4792 GCA_046052505.1 Bacteroidota bacterium
TCCTTGCCCTGCTTGCAGGTGTTACCCTTGTATCCTGCAGCAAATCCGTTAAAGATCCACAAAATGCCGACATTCCGCAAGAAGTGATCGCCCAACTGAAAAGTATGGGATACGGAACCAGCAACCTCCAGAAAGTGGATGAGGGGTACCTGGTAGAGGGCGACATGATCGTTACTCCTGATATGCTGGGTACACGCCCGACTTCCCCCACATTACTGATCGCAAATGAGGAGCAATACCGCACCACCAATCTGGTAACAGGTCTGCCCCGGACCATTACGGTAAGTGCTCCAACAAGTCCGGCGAACTTCTCGACTGCAGTGAACAATGCCATCGCCCGATACAATGCCGAGAACCTGCAGATCACCTTTTCAAGAGTAAACAGCAACGGCAATATCAATATCAAGATCGTCAATACAGGCCAATATATCGCTTCCGCCGGCTTCCCCAGCGGAGGCAACCCCTACAACACTATCAATTACGCGAAACTCTACTCCACGTACGGTATCGACTTCATGACCACCGTCATTGCCCATGAAATGGGTCACTGCATCGGATTCCGCCATACGGACTACATGAACCGCGCCTATAGTTGTGGCAGCGGTGGCAATGAAGGAGCCAGTACAGTAGGTGCCATCCTGATCCCTGGAACACCCTCAGGCCCAGATGCGGCATCCTGGATGCTGGCCTGCCTGAGCTCCTCTACCAACCGTCCTTTTAATACAAATGATAAGACGGCCCTGAACTACCTGTATTGATCGGATAATGAATTTTTACAAAGCCCCGCCCGGTGGGGCTTTTTTTATTCCCATGAGATTCCCTGATTGGGTATTTCCCCTACATTTAACTTGAATTACCACAAACAAAGCCAACATGAGAACCATCATGACCTTGCTGGCAGTGCTCCTGCTTTTGAGCCCTGCCACCCATGCGCAACAACCCATCACCGGTAAGGTCACCGACCCCAACGGCCTGCCGCTGGCCGGCATATCGGTGATGCTCAAAAAAACCGGTAAGGGTACCGAGACCGCTGTCGACGGCAGCTTCAGCCTGCGCGCTGCCCCCGGTGATGAGATTGAGATCAGTGGGGTGGGGTACCAGAGCCAAACGATCCGCGTAGGAACGGGCCCTGTCCGCATCATATTGGCCGCCTCCATCGAAGAACTCAGCCAGGTGGTTCTGGTGGGCAGCCGGCGGGGAGCCCGTGTCAAAACGGAAACCACGGCACCGGTGGATGTGATCAATGTAGGTCAGGCTACGGCCCCTACGGCCCGGATGGACCTGACATCCGTACTCAATTATACCGCACCCTCCCTGAACTACAATAAGCAGAGCGGCAGCGATGGTGCGGACCATATCGATCTCGCTACGCTGCGCGGGCTTGGGCCCGATCAGACCCTGGTTCTGGTGAACGGCAAACGCCGCCACCAGACCGCATTCGTGGCGGTATTCGGCACGAGGGGTCGCGGTAATTCGGGTACCGACCTGAATGCCATCCCGGCCAATGCCATCGACCGCGTGGAGATCCTTCGGGACGGGGCTTCGGCTCAATACGGCTCGGATGCCATCGCCGGAGTGATCAACCTGATCCTGAAAAAGAATACGAACAAGCTCACCGGCACCGTCGGCTGGGGCGGATATCTCGATCCAACGTTCAACACTGCCTTCGCCGATGACCTGAAAACCCAGTACGAATCGGCCGGAAAGATGGATGGCAATTCCTTCGCCACCAGTCTCAACTACGGCGTCAACATCGGAAAGAAGGGCGGTTTTGCAAATTTCACCCTCGAAGGCATGAGCACGGGAAAGACCTTCCGTCAGGCCCTTGACACCTCCGATTATTACAACAATGACGAGGCCATGTACATCAACATCTACCGGCGCGGGAACGGCGATGCCTCACTGAAAATGCTGAGCGGTGCCTTCAATATGGAAATCCCCACACAGGGAAATGCCATCTTCTATGCGTTCGGCACCCTGTCCAACAAGAACTCCGACGCCTTTGCCTTTACGCGCAACTTTTCCGCACGCCCCGAGCGCTTCCCCACGGATGCCGGGGGCAATCTCATTTTCGTGAACGGGATCATGCGTAACAGCAATGACGGGGAGACCTTCTATTCCCCCCATATAGAAACGACCATCAACGACCTCTCCGTAACGGCAGGCGTAAAGGGAATAACCGGCGACAAATGGAACTGGGACCTGAGTAATAGTCTGGGCCGCAACCGGTTCGATTTTTTCGGCGACAAGACCTTCAATGCATCGTTGGGCCCGGACCAGACGCGTTTTGACGATGGCGGTTTCCGGTTCTTCCAGAATACCGTGAATCTGAACTTCAGCAAGGCCCTCACTTCCCGTTTCAATTTCGCCATCGGTGCCGAGGGGCGTATCGAGAACTACCGGATCGATGCCGGAGAAGAGGCTTCGTATCGGAACTATGACCCTTCGGGTGACAAAGCTACCGGTGCCCAGGGCTTTCCGGGGTATCAGCCGAGTGATGAAGTGAATGCCCGTCGCTCGGTGGTCGGACTTTATGCCGATGCGGAATATGATGTGACAAGCAGCTGGCTGGTCAATGGCGCCGTACGCATCGAGAACTACAGCGATTTCGGGTTCACCAGCAATTACAAATTCGCGACCCGTTTCAAAGCCTCCCCGAAACTCAATTTTCGCGGCTCGGCGAGCACGGGATTCCGGGCCCCCTCGCTCCAACAGATCAACTTCAGCTCCACCTTCACCACCGTACAGGCCGGCATCATCGCCGAAGTGAAGATCGCCCCGAATTACAGTGCTATCACGAAGGCGGCAGGAATCGATGCCCTCAAGCAGGAACGCAGCGTGAATGCCAGTCTGGGATTCGCCTGGCAGCCCATAAAGGGATTGAATGTAACGGTGGATGGATATTGGGTTCAGGTCAAGGACCGTGTGGTGATCAGCGGCCAGTTCGATGGCAGCGATGCCGATCTGGATGCAGGTCTTCGTGCTCAGATGGCCGCACTCAACGTAAGCTATGCCCAGTTCTTTGCCAATGCGGTGAACACCACCAACAAGGGTGTCGATGTCGTGGTGGACTACACCAAAAAATGGGGACACCACCGGATCAAAGGCACCTTCGCCGGCAATTTCCAGAATATGACCATCGACCAGATCAACATCCCGGCGAAACTTTCCGGTTCAGACTTCCTGCGGCAGACCTTCCTGAGCGACCGGGAGCAGGCGTTCATTCTGGCTTCGGCACCAAAGAACAAGTTCGCGCTGAACCTCGAGTACGGTCACCAGAAACTGACCTTCGGTACCCGTCTCACTTATTTCGGTGAAGTCACATTGCTGGGATATGGGGAGGACGGCCTGGGTATCAATCCGCAGGTACCGCTCGATAACGGCAGCGGCAATGTACCTGACCGGTTCAATTACTCGGGGAAGCTGGTATCCGACCTCTATCTGGGGTATGAGCTGAACAAGAACTTTACATTGTATGCGGGTGCTGATAACCTGCTCAACGTTCATCCTGATTTCGGCGTGGTGAGAGGAGCCAAGGACTGGGCCTATAATACCGAAACGGGCGGTGCCTGGGATGCGGTGCAGATGGGTTTCAACGGACGGCGTTTGTTCGCCCGGCTGGCCTTCCGGTTCTGAGCTTCCAATGCAGATCAGACTATATCGACCCGGCAGTTTCCTATCGGAGCTGCCGGGTTGCTTTTTTCAGCAGTTCTGGTAGGAAAGACCTGTCCAATCGGGAAAAGGGCACAACCGCTCCTGGTTCCAGGGAGAACTCGTTCAGGATACGGCGCCACCAACCCACATTCTTCCAGCGGCCCAGTTTATAGCCCACCTGTTCGTAGGTCGCGAAATGGGAGAATTGCATCGATTCGTGGAAGGCCACGCTTTTCTCGTTAGGGAGATTGATCACGGCATAGACATTCCGATAGCCCTGCCGCTGCAGAATATCGAATAGGGCCTCGTAAAGGGACCGCCCAATCCCACGACGCAGGAAGTCGTCATGGATATAGACCGAGCATTCCGCACTCCACTGGTAAGCGGTCCGTTCCCGGTAGCGGGACACATAGGCATATCCGGCGATCCGCCCGTCGATCTCACAGACCAGCCAGGGCCAATCCGTCAAGTAGGCCGAAATACGGTCGGCAAAATCCTTCGGAGAGGGCTCGACCGTCTCGAATGTGTAGGAAGTATCGCGGACATAAGGCCCGTAAATAGCGAGCATTCCTTGCGCATCGTTGGGGTCTGCCAGTCGTATCATATTAATGGATCAGATGTGTATACGATGTTACGAAAGGTTTGGGGCCCCGCGAAATGGAGTTGGGAATGTTCGTCGATTTCCGTCATTTCCCGCTAAAGGTTATCTTTGCTAACTCCGGGCTGAAATCCGGTGGAATTCAATACTCGCCGGGGTAGCTCAGCTGGTTAGAGCACAGGATTCATAACCCTGAGGTCGGCAGTTCAAGTCTGCTCCCCGGTACAGGACAGGACTCTTCGACACTTTGTTGAAGAGTCCTTGTTTTTTTATCCTCACAACTACTTGAAATACTTGAAACTAGCTCCACGTAACTATTCATTTTTCGAGTTAGATATTGATGATTTTTTGGATCGAAGAAGATACCATCTGGAAACATAGTTTTATGAAGCCTTCTCTTCTCATCTAAAGTGCTATCCACCCATATTTTACTAAGATTTTCAAGCTTTTGGAGCGATTTTTCCAACAGTTCTTCCAAGTTAGATATTGTCGGCTTTCCGCTGTTCAGTTCTTTACCAATTGCCAGCAGTTGATTGCTTA
>JBJOMF010000292.1:0-5892 GCA_046052505.1 Bacteroidota bacterium
GAACTGGTGGCCAAGGCCGCCGAACTCCCTCCGGATATCCGCTGGCACTTCATCGGTCACCTCCAGACCAACAAGGTGAAACAGGTGGTGCCTCTGGTGCAACTGATTCACGGGGTTGACAGTCTACGGTTGCTGCAGGCCATCGACAGGGAATCGCGCAAGGCTGGCCGTAACGGTTCCTGCCTTCTTCAGGTGCATATTGCCCGGGAGGAGACCAAGTTCGGACTGAACGAGTCCGAGCTGATGGCGCTGGTGAGGTCCTTGCCCGAATATGGTAATGTCGTCGTGAAAGGGCTGATGGGCATGGCGAGCCTGACAGAAGACCGAGAACGGATCCGGGCGGAATTCCGGCAGCTTAAAGGTCTTTTCGATCGATGCAACGCACTGGGAGCCGGCTTCACGGTGCTGTCGATGGGAATGAGCGCCGATTACGACCTGGCGATCGAGGCGGGGAGCACGATGGTCCGTATCGGAAGCCTGCTCTTCGGGGAGCGGGGGAAAAACCAGGACCTCCACTTGTGAAATTGTCGTATTTTCAATTCTTATGCCCTTGATACGTATCGTTCCGTTTCTGCTGGTCAGTCTTCTCTGGTCCCCCCGCTCGAATGCGCAGACGGAGCGGGATACCGTGCTGACCCGATGTCCTGTTTCGATCACCGATACGGTGACCCAGAACAACTATTTTGTCGAATCCCGGCAGGCAACCCTCAAGGTATACCGGGTGCGGGGTAAACTGACCATCGCGGTGGAGCAGCGCGATCAGCTCTTCTCCCTGTTCTTCCACGATCGTCGTTTGCGTACCGGCACCTACGATATCGTTCCGGGTTCGCGTGGAAGCCGTGAAGTGGAAGGAACCTACTCGTTCAAATCCGGGGATCAGGCGGCCTATATCAATTTTGCTTCCGGTACGATCCAGGTGGTATATGACAAGGAAAAAGCTCTTTGGTCACTCAAAGTGAGGGGACTGCTCTCCACCATGGGGGACCGCGGTCTGTCTTACTTCCGGGTAAAGGGCGACCTGCTCGTCAAATAGTTCAGGGCTGTCTGCTGCTCTGGGGTATTTCTCACGAATCCCCGATCGTTTCCGCATCAATCTTCCTGATTTCTAAGGAACAGTACCGGCACATTCGCCTGAAGCAGTAGTTGTCGGGTGTGCGAATGCTGAAACAGCCTGTCCGCCCACCGATGTTCCTTGGGGAGGGTGATGATAAGGTCCATTCCCCATTCCCGGATCGCTTCATTGATACCGCCTTCTACGCTGGGTGCGGTGATGAAATGAAATTCCAGCAATTGTTCCTTGAACAGTACGCGCAGCTGGTTCATCTGCTGCTGTTGTTCATCGTTGATCGAACGGGACGCATCATTCACATGCACGATATGGAGTTCGGCACCCAGTTCGGTCAGCAGGTTCCGGATGGCTGCCCTGGGCAGGTTCCGATGAACTCCCTGAAAGTCGAAGGCCAGCCCGACGCGACGGATCCGTTGGTATACGACGCCCGGCGGCACGGCAAGTACGGGCCTCGACAGTTTTCGTATTGCCCGGGCACTGGTACTTCCGAAGAGCAGTCGTTCCGTTCCGGTATGACCCCGAGTTCCTACTACGATCAAAGAGGCGCAGGTGGATCGTATCATAGTTTCCAGTTGACCGATCACGGGACCCTTGCATGATTCAAGGGATACTGCCGGCCGGGCTCCGGTATCCGCACGGCACAAGCGCTCCCGTAGTTGCTCTAATTGACTTCTCACCTGCTCGTCTGCTTGTTCCGGTTCGGATCTGCATCCAACAGGGTATGCCACGGCTGCGAGCAGCGGTTTCGGATCAGCGTGGAACAGGATCAGCCTTCGTCCGGTGTCTCCGGCCAGCCGGTATGCATAGGCGGCCGCATTCGCTGCGGTGGGCGAGAAGTCGGTGGCTGCGAGGATAGGGTTCATGGAAAAGGTTGCTTCAGTAAAATAGAATCACGATCCACATATGCGGCTGATCCTGGTCAAGGAAGCCCTTGATTTTCATGAAGGGAATTTCGGATCGCTCCCCGACGATTTTCAGTAGTTTAGCTTTCAAAAGTCCGCCATGCGTTTTTGTCATTGCACGCTCATCATCCTCTTCTTGGTTTGCTCCGCGGCCGCACAGCGCCCGGACCCCGATTCCATGTACATGCGGGCACGTTACGACAAGTTCGAATACCGGATCCCCATGCGGGACGGGGCCAGGCTGTTTACCCTCGTGTATATTCCCAAGGACCGGAACCGAACCTGGCCGATCCTGATGAACCGTACCTGTTACAATGCGTCCACCTATGGCGACTTCAAGACCATGGGCCATCCTTCGAATCATCTCGTCCGGGACGGATACATCCTCGTGTTCCAGGACGTACGGGGGCGGTACATGAGCGATGGGTCATTCACGAACATGACTCCCAATATACCGGGTAACGATCCCCGCAACAAGAAGGATATCGATGAGAGTTCCGATACATGGGACACCATCGACTGGCTCGTACGTAATCTGCCGGCGAACAATGGCCGTGTCGGGATCTATGGCATCTCTTATCCGGGCTTCTATTCGGCAGCTTCCCTGCCGGACGCCCATCCGGCCCTTCGTGCCGTCTCTCCCCAGGCTCCGATATCTGATTTCTTTTTCGACGATTTTCACCACAACGGAGCCTATCTGCAGAGCTATACGCCTGCCTTCGCCGTATTCGGATACCAGAAACCGGATACCACTCGGGAAGACTGGTACCTACCCCAGTTATTCCGCTTTTACAACGATCCGGCCCGGGATGCCTATGATTTCTACCGGCGGTTAGGGCCATTAAAGAACATCACCGAGAAATACCATAAAGACAATTTCTTCTGGCAGGAGATCGTATCCCATCCCAATTATGATAGTTTTTGGCAGCGACGCAGCATCCTGCCCCATCTGAAGGATATCCGGCCTGCCGTGATGACGGTCGGGGGTTGGTTCGATGCGGAAGACCTCTACGGCCCCCTGAATATCTACAAGACCATCGAACGAACGACTCCGGGTGCGAAGAACACCCTTGTCATGGGTCCTTGGGGCCATGGTGACTGGGCTCGGGAATCCGGAAAGGCCATCCACAACCACCTCTATTTCGGAGACAGCATCGCTACGTTTTATCAGCGCAACATCGAGCGCCCGTTCTTTGCGCATTACCTCAAGGATGAAGGACCGAACCCCTTGCCTGAGGCCTGGCTGTTCGATACCGGAAAAAAGCAATGGGAGCGTTTCGACAGTTGGCCGCCGGCACTTCCGGGGCTCCGGCTGGCTTTTGCTTCGGGCGGCAAGCTGTTGATCGACCAGCCTTCTTCACCGGATGCGGTGTTCGAATACACCAGCGATCCGGAAAAGCCCGTACCGTACACGTCGCAAACGGAGGGACTGACCTTTACGCCCCGCAATTACATGTCCGACGACCAGCGGCATGCATCCCGACGTCCTGACGTCCTTACCTTCGAATCGGATGTACTTACCGATGACAAAACCATTGCGGGGGAGGTCCTCGCCAAGCTGTTGGTGTCCATGACGGGTACTGATGCCGATTTTGTGGTCAAGCTGATCGATGTCTATCCCGATGACCACCCGAATTACGATCACAATCCCCCGAACATCGTGATGGGCGGCTACCAGCAGTTGGTCCGCGGTGAGGCCTTCCGGGGACGTTTCCGCAACAGCTTCGAAAATCCGGAGCCGTTCGTGCCCGGTCAGCCCACTGAGGTACAGGTGCCTCTTCAGGATGTACTGCACACCTTTAAAAAGGGGCACCGTATCATGGTCCAGATTCACAGCACCTGGTTCCCGCTGATCGACCGGAACCCACAGCGGTATGTGGATAACATCTACAAGGCCGAGGCTTCCGATTTCATCAAGTCCACCATCCGGGTCCACGGTGCATCCGTGATCGGTGCCGGAGGCACACAGCAGGCGAAGAAGGGATTCTGATCCGCTTAGTCTGCGGGGATCCGCCGCCCGGAAAAGCGGCCCCTGTCCCTTACCTTTGCGGGGAAAAATAACTTCCCGATGGCTGCACGCACCGACCTGTTCACCAGTCCCGATTATTACAATGTGGATGACCTGCTATCCGAGGAGCACCGCATGATACGCGATACCGTGCGAACCTGGGTCAAGAAAGAAGTTTCTCCCATTATCGAAGACTATGCACAGCGGGCTGAATTTCCGGTGCAGATCGTGGGGCAGCTGGGTGCGCTGGGTTGTTTCGGGCCCACCATCCCGGCCGAATACGGTGGGGGTGGCCTGGATTACATCTCGTATGGCCTCATGATGCAGGAACTGGAACGGGGTGATAGCGGGGTTCGCTCCACCGCCTCTGTCCAGGGATCGCTGGTCATGTTCCCCATCTATCAATACGGCAACGAGGAACAGCGGCAACGCTTTCTTCCCAAACTGGCAAGCGGCGAGTGGCTGGGATGCTTCGGGCTCACTGAGCCCGATCATGGTAGTGACCCCAGCAGTATGATCACTACGATTCGCGATGCGGGTGACCATGTCATACTCAACGGGGCCAAGATGTGGATCAGCAATGCGCCCTACGCACAGGTGGCCGTGGTCTGGGCGCGCGATGAGAACGGCGATGTTCGGGGTGTGATCGTGGAGCGGGGTATGGAGGGCTTCACGACGCCCACCACGCATGGCAAGTGGAGCTTGCGGGCCTCCGCCACCGGGGAACTGGTATTCGACAATGTAAAGGTGCCCAAGGCGAATATCCTGCCCAACGTGAAAGGTCTCAAAGGGCCACTGGGCTGTCTGACAAAAGCCCGTTTTGGGATCGCCTGGGGTGTGATCGGAGCGGCGATGGACTGCTATGATACCGCCCTCCGCTATTCCAAGGAACGTGTTCAGTTCGGCCGCCCCATCGGTAGTTTTCAGTTGCAACAGAAGAAACTGGCCGAGATGCTCACTGAGATCACGAAGGCCCAGCTGTTGAACTGGCGTTTGGGCGTGCTGATGAGTGAGGGCCGCGCCACCCCGCAGCAGGTCAGTCTGGCCAAGCGGAATTCCTGCGAAATCGCTACAACCATTTGCCGCGACGCACGTCAGGTGCTGGGCGGTATGGGGATCACCGGCGAGTATCCCGTGATGCGGCACATGATGAATCTGGAGAGCGTGATCACCTATGAGGGGACCCACGATATCCATTTGCTCATCACCGGACTGGATATCACTGGTTTCAACGCTTTCAAATAATCAATCGTACCGCGCCTCATGCGCATCTACCTCATCGGTTTCATGGGCTCGGGCAAGTCCCACTGGGGCCGGCAGCTCGGTCAAAAGCTGGGCATCCCGTTTTTTGACCTCGATGAGCAGGTCGTGGCGCAGGCGGGTAAGCCGATCGCCGAGATGTTTGAGGCCGACGGCGAGGAAGCCTTCCGGCAACTCGAATCGGAGACCCTCCACATCCTCACCGAAAGTCACGACAGTTTCGTTATGGCCTGCGGAGGCGGCACCCCTTGTTTTTTCAACAACATCGATTACATGAACCGGTCGGGCGTGACGCTTTGGATCCATACACCACTGGACGTGTTGCATGAACGGCTGGTGCGGGAGAAAGCATCCCGTCCCCTCATCAGGGATCTGAGCGATGAGGCACTTCGCGCCTTCATCGCACGAAAATTCGCCGGGAGACGCATCTATTATGAGCAGGCCGCTATCGTCGTGGAACAGGATCCACTTGAATTGCATCACCTCATCGAAACGATCTTCCATGCATAGGCGCTTCACCATTGCCGGGTCGCTGTTGGCCGGTTTGGCGGTAGGGCTGGGCGCCTTCGGTGCACACGGCCTGAAAAAACTGACCACCGATACCGCGATCCTTCATCCATATGATACGGCCGTACAGTACCAGATGTGGCACG
>JBJOMF010000293.1:0-4659 GCA_046052505.1 Bacteroidota bacterium
CGCGGGCTGCGGGCATCCCGGAGATTTATTTTGACGAACTGACCCGGGGAAAGGACTACAAAAGCCCAGAGGGAGTCGTGATCAAGAACGAAGCCGTGACCCTACCCGGAGAACGCGGACGCCGTTACGCATTTTGCGCCGATTCCAAATACGACGAAACACTGATACCACATATCAAGGATGCCGACCTGATCTACCATGAGGCCACGTACCTCGACAACCTCCGGGAACGGGCTGCAAGCCGATTCCATTCCACCGCCCGTCAGGCCGCCGAACTGGCGGATAAAGCAGGCGTGAAAAAACTGCTCATCGGGCACTTCAGCAGCAAATATGATACCCTCGAGGAATTTGAAAAGGAAGCCCGTACCGTCTTTCCGAATACGGATCTTGCGATCGAAGGGACGACCTACCCGATCGGACAATAAGCCTCAGCGCCTTTTCATCAGCCATTCATAAAACGCCGGAAAGGCCTGCCTCCAGGCCGCTTCGTGATGGCGGGCTCCAGCCGCAAGGGTTACCCCCACCGGGCCTCCGACAACTTTTCTCCATACCGCAACCATCGCTTCCAGATCGGATACCATGTCTTTCCCCTCGGCAGTTCCCGCATAGAAGTAGGTACGGGACCGGACCTTCCACCCCTTGGTTTTAACTGAGTTTTCCAGTCGCTCCCGACCGACCCAGAACGATGGGGAGAAGATCCCCGCACCACCGAAGACGTCCGGATATTGCAGCAGGGCAAAGAAGGAAATCAGACCGCCCAGTGAACTACCGGCGATATACGTATGCTTGCGGCCGCTGCGGGTACGAAAACCCGCATCGATAAACGGCTTTAGTTCCGTTACAAGGAACTGCAGGTAAGCCGCCCCCTCGGGGTTTATGGTATCTGCATCTTGGGAACGGAACAGGAATCCGAATGGTGCATACTCCGGAATCCGATACACACCGCCGTTGTCCACCCCCACCACGATACAGGGTGGCGCCAGACTGGTATCGAGATATTCATCCACCCCCCATTCACCGGAGAAAGCGGTGGCGTCATCAAAGAGGTTTTGTCCATCGTGCATGTACAACACCGGATACCGCTTGCCGGTGTTGTCGTAACCCGGAGGCAGGCGCACCCACACCCGTCGGGTGCGGCCGAGGGCTTTCATCGGAAAGGTGGTGTCAATGACCCGCACCCCCGGTCCGGCCGAATGGTGCACCAACCCGTCCCTCCATCCATCAACTTGCAGTGTAATGACAGTATCCTGTTCGAGAACCAATATGCGGTTGGGGCGGTCCTTGCCTCGCATGTCTGTTTCCACGAGGTCCCAGTTGCCCAAAGTGAGCTTGTATTCATAGGTACCAGGAGGCAGTCTGAGGGAGAGAGCATAACGCCCGTCCCCGGCCGGAAGGAACCGGGTATTGCTGTCCGCGGGGTTCCACCGGTTAAAAGAGCCGGCGAGATGCATGGCCCGTCCATCCGGCAGGGCATCCCTTATCGGACCGATCACCCAGCGCACGAGAGGCTGTGCCGAAGCAATGCCACTGACGAGCAACAGGCATATGGCAAAAAGCCGCTTCATATGTGTGAAAGTAAATAAACAGAGCGCATCACCGGTTTGAGCTGGCTTCCGCGCTTCGTATCAGTTCGCGAATACGGTCCATTTGCTTTTCACTGACGGACCAAACCGGGGGCCGGAAGGCATTCTCACACAGGCCCATCTGCGAGAGGTAGGCCTTGATGCCGCTGGGACTGCCCTCGGCGAACATCGAGGCGATGATATCGGTAAAGTGATGGTGGATGGGACGGGCCGAAGAAAAATCGCCATTCAGGCAATGACGTACCATATCGGAAAACGCCTGTGGGTAGGCATTGGCCACGACGGAGATCACACCGTCTGCACCGGCGGCGATCATGGGCAACGTGATGGGATCATCGCCACTGATCACAAGGAAGTCCTTGGGCCGGTGCTTCAGGATCGAATTGATAAGGTCGAAATTGCCGCTGGCCTCTTTGGTAGCGAATACGTGCTCGCACTCCCGGGCAATGCGAAGCTGTGTGTCGGACGAGACAGACTGTCCCGTACGGCCCGGTACATTATACATGATGATGGGCAAGGGCGTGGCGGCATCAAGTGCCTTGTAATGCCGGAAGATCCCTTCCTGATTGGGCTTATTGTAGTAGGGACTTACCGACAGAATGGCATCATAGCCGGTAAGATCATAGGTCCGGAAGCATCCGATGACCTCATGGGTATCGTTCCCGCCGATACCGGCCACCAAGGGGATCCGGCCAGCGGTCTCGCGGGCCACGAAGGAAAAGACCTCCTGCTTTTCTGTACCGTGTACGGTTGCGCTTTCTCCGGTAGTACCCAGCACAACGAGGTATTCCACCTTCCCATCCATCCAAAAACGCAGGAGCCGACTGAAGGAGGTCCAGTCGATACGGCCATCGGCATGGAAAGGCGTTATGATGGCGATGCCGGTTCCGGTGAATTTTTCTCGAAGAGACATATAGGGGAGTTGTGTTGCGATAGATGGATCAGGGGCGGTCACCGGATACGGCAGCCGGGGCTTCCTCCTCCCAGAATCCCATCCGGCCGAATTTTTCGATCCGGTCCTTCACTCGCTGGGCGGCTGTAACGGCTTTCAGTTCGCCGAGTACCGGAACCAGATGCGCTTTGAGGATACGTGCCGCCTCGGCATAATCCCAATGTGCACCGCCGGGAGGCTCGGGGATGATGCCATCGATGAGTCCGAATCCCAGCATCTTGTCGGCAGTGAGCCGCAGTTGTTCCGCGGCGATTTCTTTTTTATCCCAGCTGCGCCACAGGATGGAGGAGCAGCTCTCGGGACTGATGACGGTATACCAGGTATTCTCCATCATGAAAACACGGTCGCCCACACCGATGCCCAGTGCACCGCCGCTGGCTCCCTCCCCGATGATCACGCAGATCACAGGCACCTTAAGGCGGATCATCTCGTAGATGTTGCGGGCGATGGCTTCGCCTTGTCCCCGTTCTTCGGCTTCCAGTCCGGGATAGGCACCGGGCGTATCGATCAGGGTGATGACCGGCTTGTTGAATTTCTCGGCCAGTTTCATCAGGCGGAGCGCCTTGCGATAGCCTTCCGGATTGGCCATGCCGAAGTTGCGCATCTGACGCATCTTGGTATTGATCCCTTTTTGCTGGCCTATGATCATGACCGTCTCCCCACCAAGTGTTGCGAAACCACCCACCATGGCCTTATCATCCTTTACGTTCCGGTCGCCGTAGAGCTCCAGAAAGTCGGTGGTCATTTTGTCGATGTACTTCAGAGTGTAAGGCCGGTCGGGGTGCCGGCTGAGCTGTACCCGCTGCCAGCTGGTCAGGTTACGGGTGATCTCGCTCCGCTTTTCGAGGATGCCGGCCTCGAGCTTGCCGATGGTCTCCGACAGGTCGATCTTGGTCTTCTCCTGCCGGTTGCGCATGGTCTGGATCTCTTCGACCAGGTCCTTGATGGGCTTCTCGAAATCCAGAAATTGCCGGTTCGCGTCCGTAGGCATAGGCGTTGAAATGGGCGACTAAAATACGGATAAAAGAAGAAACGGGAGAGCCCGTCGCAAGGGTTGATTTCCAGAGGATCAGGCGGAGAAAAACTTTTGGAGGAACAAAGGGCCCGAACTATCTTTGCCCTCCCAAAAATCATCATAAAATCCATGATGATTCGGACGTTGGATCGGTAGTTCAGTTGGTTAGAATGCCGCCCTGTCACGGCGGAGGTCGCGGGTTCGAGTCCCGTCCGGTCCGCTAAAACCCCTCAACAGAGGGGTTTTTTCATGACCCGTAAAAGGCAGAAAGTCCGTCATAAAGGACCATCTGCATGTAATTCCCGTTCCAAGCCACACGTGTTTTTTTCATGCCCTTTTTCGTCTACATAATACGATCGAGAAGTAGTGAAAAGTACTACATCGGACAGACCAATAACCTGGACCAGCGACTACGACGCCACAACAATGGCTCGGAGTCCGCAACGGCTCCCTATGCCCCTTGGGATCTGGCAGGCGCTATTGAAAAACAAACACGAGCAGAGGCTGTAAGACTGGAGGCCAAACTCAAAAATCTGTCCCGATCACGTCTGGAAGATTTCATGAAAAGGCATATAAAAAAATAAATGGCGGGTCCTGACGATCCGCCGTTGGCGGATGTCAGGATGCAGACATTCCGCCAAGCGGAATCGTCTGCATTCGAGTCCCGTCCGGTCCGCTAAAACCCCTCAACAAAGGGGTTTTTTCATGACCAACCGATTCAACCATCGTTATTCGATCAATTCACAATGTAGTTGTGACTGACCCCAGACCTTAACCAAGGAACCCTTTTTCTCTTGTCAGCGCGGGCTTGACCCGCGGCCTCGATCATGCGGCGACCCTGAACAAGATGCCGGGTCGGGCTCAGACGCTTTTGTCTGGACAGGCAGGCATGATAAATAAAAGACTACCATTCAAAGCCCAACCATCCCCACCACGCTCTCCCGCAGGCCCACTCCCATTCGTTATCTTTACCGCTTAATATTATCAAATGCTGAAAATCGGCGTTTTCGGGGTCGGGCATCTGGGCAAATACCATCTCAATAACTGGCAGGAGATACCAGGGGCTCAACTCGTGGGCTTTTTTGACCCGGACGACGCCACAGCATCGG
>JBJOMF010000294.1:0-8112 GCA_046052505.1 Bacteroidota bacterium
AGATCGTCATTGATGGAGGCCTGCACCTTAAGCCCGGAGTCCTTGATCAGTTTCACGATCTTCTTGGCATCCTCCTGAGCAAGCCCGTTGCGCACGCTGACCTCCTTTTTCCATACCTTACCAGACGCTCCCCCCTCCTTCTCGGTATCAAAGGCCTCCGGTGCGATCCCCTGTTTGTGTGCCCGGCTGATCAGCACATCGATCAGCTGGCGCATTTTCATGTCATCGTCGGTTTCCAGCTTCAGTAAAAAGGTCTTTTTATCCAGATCGATCACGGTATGCGATCCCTTGAAATCAAAGCGATTGCTGATCTCGCGTTGTGTAACGTTCACGGCGTTGTCTAGCGCCTGGATATCGACCTTGCTGACGATGTCAAATGAGGGCATGCTGGTGGTTTTGGTGACTGAATGACTGACTCAAATCTACCGCTTTTTGAAGGTTCTGCTGCCTCCCGATGCTTTCGTATCTTGCAAACCGTGATGGAACCCGTTATAGACTACCGCTCCGATACCGTTACACGCCCTACCCCCGGCATGCTTGAAGCCATGCGGATGGCCCCGGTGGGTGATGACGTATTCGGAGAGGACCCCAGTATCAACCGCCTGGAGGAGTTGACCGCATCCCTGTTCGGGATGGAAGCGGCCCTGTTCTGCCCCTCCGGAACCATGACCAATCAGATCGCGATCAAATGCCATACCCAGCCGGGCGATGAGGTCATATGCGATGAATCCTCCCACATCTACCAGTATGAGGGGGGTGGCATCGCATTCAACTCCGGCGCCTCCGTAAAATTGCTCAAGGGCGACCGGGGCCGGATCAATGCGTCCCAGGTCAGCGCCTCGATTCAGCCGGACGACCCCCACCGGGCACATACCAGCCTGGTCAGCCTGGAAAACACCTCCAACCGGGGTGGGGGCAGTTGTTATGACTTTGAAGAGATCCGGGCCATAGGAGCGGTCTGCCGCCAGCACCAATTGGGCTTACATCTCGACGGAGCCCGGCTGTGGAATGCCCTCGTCGCCAAAGGCGAAACGGCGGCACAGTACGGCAAGGCCTTTGACAGCATTTCGGTTTGCCTCAGCAAGAGCCTGGGCTGTCCCGTAGGAAGCCTGTTGCTGGGAAACCGAAACTTTATCAAGAAAGCCCGGCGGATCCGAAAGGCGTTCGGAGGTGGCATGCGACAGGCCGGCTTTCTGGCCGCGGCCGGTATCTATGCCCTGGAGCATCATATCGACCGGCTGAAGACGGACCATGCCCATGCCCATACAATCGGCGAGGCGATCGAAAAAAGGCCGTACGTGCGGACTGTTCTGCCCGTAGAGACCAACATCATCATCTTTGAGCTGCAGGACGGAACGACCGCACCGGAACTGGTATCCCGGCTGAAAGAGCACGGGATCCTGGGTTATGCCATCGCGCCCAACCGCGTTCGTCTGGTCGTGCATCTCGACATCACGCCGTCCATGGTAGAACGGACCCTATCGGCATTCAACCAATTGTAAGGATCCCGTATGCTGCCAACGATCGACCCGACACGGACCAAGGCCTGGGGCCTGCTTAAGAAACATGCGGCGGAACTGCAGGAGGTTCACCTGCGCGAGTTGTTCCGCACCGATCCGGACCGATACCTGAAATTTTCGCTTTGCACCCCCGATCTGGTATTCGACTATTCCAAAAACCGCATTACGGAAACGACCATGGCTCTCCTGCAGCAACTGGCCTCCGAATGCGGACTCACTCAGGGGATCCAGGCGCTGTTCCAAGGGGCACGGATCAACCTCACCGAACAACGTTCGGTGCTGCATACAGCCCTCCGGAACCGGTCGGATCAGCCGGTCGAGTTGGAGGGTACGGATGTCATGCCGGATGTCCGCAGGGTCCTTCAAAAAATGAGATCCTTCTGCAACGCCGTTCACAAAGGCCGTTTCCGGGGCTATACGGGAAAACGCATCCGGCAGATCGTGAATATCGGTATCGGTGGCAGTGACCTGGGGCCGCAAATGGTCACGGAAGCCCTGCGCCCCTACCAGATCCCCGGCATCGAGACATTCTTCGTATCCAATATCGACGGCTCTCATATCGCCGAGACCCTGAAGCGGTTGGACCCGGAACGCACCTTGTTCCTGATCGCATCCAAGACCTTCACCACCCAGGAAACCCTCGCCAACGCCCATACGGCCCGAACCTGGTTCCTCAGCAAGGCCAAAAAAGAAAAGCACATCGCCCGGCATTTCGTGGCGATCAGCACCAACGAGAAGGCCGTGGCCGAATTCGGGATCGACCCGGAAAACATGTTCCCGTTCTGGGATTGGGTGGGTGGCCGGTACTCAGTATGGAGTGCCATCGGGTTATCCGTGGCACTCAGCATCGGTTTCAGGCAATTTGAAGCCTTCCTCGAGGGTGCGGAGCGTGCCGACCTGCACTTCCGCCATGAGCCCCCGGAGCGCAATATCCCGGTCCTGATGGCCCTGATCGGCATCTGGTACGTAAACTTCTGGGGAGCCTGCTCCGAGGCCGTTTTGCCCTATGATCAATACCTGCACCGTTTTCCGGCGTACCTGCAACAAGCCAGTATGGAAAGCAACGGAAAAAGCGTAGACCGTAACGGTGCTGCGGTGACCTACGCAACCGGTCCTATCATCTGGGGCGAGCCGGGCACGAACGGACAGCATGCATTCTACCAGCTGCTTCATCAAGGAACCCCGCTGGTACCCTGCGATTTCATTGCACCATCGATCAGCCACAACCCCCTGCCCGACCATCATACGATCCTCCTGAGCCATTTTCTGGCCCAGACGGAAGCCCTGATGAACGGAAAGACTGAAGAAGAGGCCCTCCGGGAAATGGAGCGGCAGGGCCTGGGTTCGGAAAAGATCGCCCGACTTCTTCCCTACAGGGTCTTTCCGGGCAACAGACCGACCAATACCTTCCTGCTTCGACAGGTCACACCGACCTCCCTCGGTGAACTCATCGCCCTGTACGAGCACAAGATCTTCTGCCAGGGTCTGATCTGGAACATCTTCAGCTTCGATCAGTGGGGCGTGGAACTGGGTAAACAACTTGCCGGCACGATCCTCCCGGAACTGACCGGCAACGGACCCGCTACCACGCACGATGCATCCACCAACGGATTGATCACCAACCTGCATCGGTTCCGCTCTAATCAATAAACCATCAGGAGTCGGTTGTTGTGCTTCCCGAAAACGGAACAGGCAGCTTTTATGTGTATCGACACAAAAAAGCCCCGCTTTGCAGCGGGGCTTTACTATCGCAGTTGAAACGGTTTACTTGGTCTGCTTGATCACGAAGCCGGACTTCGACTTCTTGGAGTACAGGTCGATCACACGTACCAGGTAGACGCCGCCCGGCATGAAGCCAAGGTCAATGTCGATGCGCTGGTAACGCGGAGAGGTGACGCTGGACAGATCGATATCGCGGCTCATGACCTCAGCACCGGCGGAGTTAAACACCTGAATACGGCGCTTTTCGGTTGTTACGCCCGAGTACCACAGACGTACCTGGAAGGCACCCGAAGTCGGGTTCGGATACAGCCAGAGCTTGTCGGAGTTCTCAGCCTCGATGAGGAGCTGGTTCGAGCTGTTGCGGCAACCGTTCACATCGGTGACGGATACCTGATACACACCCAGCTGATCGATATTGACCGACTGGCTGCCGGTGCTGTTGGCGATCGGAGCACCATTCCGTGTCCAGGCCCAGTTCGGGGCACCGCCTGCAGCCGGGTTGCTGCTGGCTGTGATGGTCGTCGTCTGGTTCGGGAGCAGGGCCAGGTCCGTAGCGCTGATGGTAACGGCCGGCAGGGCATTCACGGTCAGGAGACCTGCGTTCGTTGTTACCACCCCACCGCAAGGCGCCGTGTTGATGTTGCAACGATACAGGAAGTTGTTCATGTCGAGCGGAGCCGAACGGGTCACACCGGTCAGGGTCAGCGTACTGGTGGTAGCACCGCCGTACAGGGCGTTGTTGCTGACGTTATTCCAGGTGAGGCCGTTGTCGCGGGATTCCTGCCACTGGAACGTGAAGGGACCACCGGTCGGGCTGGTCGAGAAGGAAGTGGTACCGCCCACGCAAACCGTACGATTGGCGACTGTGGAAGAACCACCGATGGGGTTCACCACGTTCACGGGGATACAGGTAGGACCACTGGTACAAGCCGGAGTGGCCGTGCTGTAAACCACACAATAAGTGCTATTCACCGCAGGGTTGACATAGATAGTGTTCTGAGCGGATCCATCGTAGGGGATGGTACCGGCAGCGTTCAGCCACATGGTGTTCGGAGCGGCAGGGGTTGCCGACCAGATACCGGCAGCCGGAGCACCATAAGTAATGGTGATGGTCCAGGACTGGAGTACACCAACGTCAGCAGGGCCCAGATCGCAAAGACCCAGGGTCCAGGTGCCATTGGCTGCTGCACCGTTCGGTACCAGATTACCCCAGAGGCTGGTCGTTGTGGGCAGCAGGCTCGGGACCGTGGCTGAGTAGCGGTCGGCACGGAAGATGCCATTACGCGGTGCGGGAGCGCCACTCATGGCAGGACGCGTGTTGTCAGAACTTACTGTAGTATTTGTGAAATTGGCGGTTCCATTGCTTCCGCTACCGCCATCCAGCAGGCCGATCAGATTGATAACCTGGCCGTTGGGTGCGCGAAGGTTCAGCACCATATCACCAACCCAGGTATGGGTCATGTTGAAGGTCATCCGAACCTCGGTAATCGCGGCTCCTGCAGGGATACCTGCAACCGTCAGGTTGGACAGGACACCCGTCGGGTTGTTATCCGGGATGTTGAGCGGGAGACCGGCAGAGGCCGGGAAAGATACGGTCGTCGGGGACGTGGTATTGGTCAACGTCAGCGGAATGATGCTGCCCGCACAGATCGTAGACGAAGTCGGTGTTACGGTAGCCACCAGCGGGGTGACCGACAAGGTAGCGGTCTGACCGAAATCGATGGCCGTACAGGGGTTCACAACCACCGGACGGAACTGGTAACCGTTCAGGGATGAGGGAACGCCTGACAGTTGGAGTACGTTGGTGTTGGCGCTTACGATCACACCACCCAGACCACCGGCAACGGCATTCTGCCAGGGCGAACTGGCGTTTACGCGCATTTCCCAAGCCCAGCTGGGGAAGGAGGCGGAACCGGCACTGGCGGTCAGGCTCACGTTACCGGAGCACTGTGTGGTGAAGGTCGTCGGGTTGGTTACAGCCGTTACGGGTACGCAGGGCTGGATGTTGACCAGATAATCTTCGGTCTCACCCCAGGTATAGGTACCACAGGGAGTGATATTCGCTGGGGTTCCGGTTTCGACATTCACCACGCGCATACCGGTGATGCCCAGAGCGGCTGTCGACGGGATCACGAGATTGCCAGAGTGAGTGAAAGGACCGGCACCCGTTCCGGACAGGAATACCCGTTCAGCCGGGTTCTCAAAGCTGCCATTCTGGTTCAGGTCGATCCAGATGGCTGCGGAGTGCGTAAAATTACCGCCGCAGGTACCGATCTGCACGGAAACCGGCAGAGAACCGATCACCAGATTTGCGGGCGGCAGGGTCGTGTAGTTGGAATACATCCGGTTGATACTTCCGGGGCCGGGTGCCGTGGTCGTACAGTTTGAACTGTTGTTCAAACTACCCACGCTCACATTGAAGATATCTTCATCCGCGTTACTGGTAGCACGGCTGATGCAGTAGCAATCCGTGAAGGGGCTTTGAGCTACGAAAACGGGGTTGGACGTGCCCGAGTTGCCGGAGCAGGTCACGATACAGCGGTACCAGGTGGCGCTGGTCTGGTTCACGTTCCAGGTGGACGCATTGGGACCGGCGTTCGTCCAGGGACCGGAAGAAGAGGTGCCGGTCTGCCACTGGTAAGTGACACCGGAGCCGGGTGTGGTATTTTGGAGCGACAGCGCTACCGGAACAGCGGGACAGGCAGAGGCGACGCTGGCCAGTGTATTACCGGGGCTGGGTGTACCGGAGCAGGGTGCACCGGAACATACTGCCGCATCGATGGTAAGGGAGTAGCTGGCCGTGGTGCCCAGGTTGGTAACCATGAACACGATGGTAGCAGAAGCGGGGGCCACGAATGACCAGGTGATGCTGGCACCTGCTGCAGCACTGGATCCGGGGTCACCCAGCCAGTTCGTACAGAGGTTGGCCAGGTTCACGGAACCGTTGTGTGCGGTAACGAAGCTGAAGTTGGTAGCGGTATTAGTATATGTAACCGTAACACACTGGGGAGAGGCGATCGGGTTGACCCACACACGCTGTTCGTACTGGAACGAACCGGAAAGACCCGCAGTGCAGGTACCGGGGGCCGCGCAGGTTTTGGGTACCCCGTCACGAAAACCCCGAAGCGATGTTGAGGGATCAGACGCATCTACCGTACCGGTGAAAGTGGTACATACGGCCTGAGGGGAATTGGGGTCCTTGATCACGATCTTCTGTGCAGGCACACCCGCATCATTGGTAAGCTTGGCAGCGGCGGCCATTTGGGCCTCCACCTGAGCTTTTTGCTTCAGCATGTTCTGATGCTGAGACTTTACATCCTGCCGCTTGGGCAGGTCCTGCGATGAAGCGAGTTGCGTGTACGCCGCGAAGACGATCACCAGGGCGATCATCTTGGCACAGAAAGACCATAAATTTCTCCGCGTAAATTTTGGTTGCATACTTGTTGTTTTAAATGAGTGATTATTACCGGCATAGCAGTCAGCTGCCGGAAATCGGACGTAAGTTAATTTTTTTTTTGAATTCCAATAAAAAAAATCCCTTTTACCACTTATCCACCTGCTCGGGACTTCCGGTAACAGCCGGTCCGCTGACCGGCTCCTGGCCGGACGCCTGCGGGGCAGATTCGGATCCGGACGACCGGGGCTGGTACCCGTCTCCGGAACGTTCCTCCTCCCCTCCATCCTCATGATTGAAGGAGTCGAAGTCAAAATCGGGCATGAGTTCGGTCTTCACATAATCGACCGCCTCTCCCAAGGCTTTGATGAATTTGTTGAAGTCTTCCTTGTACAGAAAGACCTTGTGACGGTCATACCCGTTGTCATCGAATCGTTTACGACTTTCGGTGATGGTCAGGTAGTAATCATTTCCCCGGGTGGCCCGGACATCGAAAAAGTAGGTCCGGCGCTTGCCCGCTCGGATCCGTTTGCTGTAAATGCTTTCGGCTTTCCGGTCATTGTTCTCGTACGACACGATCAGAGTTTTTGCAGTTAATTAATTGATTGTTTAGGCATTGTTCCTTACAAATATAATTATGTTTTTGAATCGGCCAAATGCAGGCACCCGTTTCAAGTTTCACGTTACCATCAGATAATGAACGCATTAAGGCAATTTACTGCATCGCCCCATGCTCGCCGGACCGTTGCGTCCAAAAGAGCCGGTAATAAGGGCCTTTTTGGGAAAGTAGCTGTTCGTGCGTACCCTGTTCCACGATCACCCCATCCTCCAGGACTACGATCCGGTCGAAGGTGAGCAGGGTAAACAGCCGATGGGTGATGATGAGGGCGGTCCGGTCTTTCAGATGTGCGGCCAGCTTTTCCAGGATCTGCTGTTCGGTACGCGCATCCACGGCGCTGAGGCAGTCATCGAACACGACCAGGGATGCCCGTTTAACCAACGCCCGGGCGATAGAGATCCGCTGCTTCTGTCCGCCGCTAAGGGTCACCCCCCGCTCCCCCACCAGGGTAGCATACCCTTCCGGGAAACCCAGTATCTCTTTATCCACCACGGCCTTCGTCGCAGCCTCCTCGATCGCTGCGGGGGCCGGATCTGCCATACCGAACCCGATGTTGGCAGCCACGGTATCACTGAAGAGGAATACGTCCTGCGGCACATAACTGATCGCATCACGGAGGGTCTGTAGGTCGAGATCCCGCAGGTCGCGGCCGTCGAGCTCCACCCGCCCTTCCGACGGATCGTAGGTGCGGAGCAGTAATTGTGCAAGGGTCGATTTACCGCTGCCGGTCCTTCCGATCACGGCCACTTTCTCTCCCGGACGTATCTCCAGGTCAAAATTCTTCAAAGCCCGAATCCCCGTGTGCGGATAGGTGAATGAACAGTTCCGGAACCGGACGTGGCCTTTGGGAGCGAGGA
>JBJOMF010000295.1:0-13716 GCA_046052505.1 Bacteroidota bacterium
GGACCTTCACGACCAATGGGGTTCCCGCATGCGCCTGTGTGGGCGTGAACCGCTCGATGACGGATTCAGCCACGCAGAGGTCCAGTACTTTGCGGAACTCCGGTACCGCGATGCCTACGCTCTGTGTACGGAAGAAGTCACGCAGGTTGCGCAGGGCCAGGGGAATGCTGGTAAGGAAATGTGCTTTTCGCTCGAACAGCCCACGGAATCCGTAAGCACCCAATACCTGCAGCAATCGGATCAGCACATATCCGTTGTACTGGCTGCGGAATACCGGGCGGTCCACCCGCAGCCCGGTGGTCGATTCGAACGCATCCACGTAATCGTCCAGCAGGCGGCGCTTCCAGTCCTCCGGCAAATTGGCACGTGCCTGCCAGAGCAGGGAGGCCACATCGTATTGGGGAGCTCCTTTCATCCCACCCTGGTAGTCGATGAATCGGGGCTCGTTCCGGGGACCGATCATGATGTTCCGGCTTTGAAAATCCCGGAACATGAAGTATTTGTATTCCGTATGTGTTAGATAGTGGCTCAGGGCCTCAAAATCGTCGATCAGCTTCTGCTTGTCATACGGTTGTTGAAGCGTATCGAGAAAATAGTATTTGAAATAGAGCAGATCGGCCATGATGGCCTGCCGGCCAAATTCCTGGTTGGTGAGGCAGCGGCTGTAATCGAGGCCGCGGTCGCCCCCCACTTGCAGCAGCGCCAGAGCATGCAGGCTTTGTCGGAACAAGGTGTAGACCGGCTCGGTATATCCCTCCGATTCCAGGCGGTCGATCAGAGATACGGTGCCCAGGTCCTCCTGCAGGTAAAACTGCTTGTCGTCACTGACCGCCAGGATCGATGGGACCGGCAGCTGCCGGTCTGTGAAATGCTGCGTGAAATAGATGAAGGTCTCGTTCTCTCTCACATTGGAGCCGTAGGTGCCGATCACGGGTCCTGCCACACCTGCCAGCCGGAAATAGCGGCGGTCACTGCCACTTTGCGGCAGCAGTTCCAGGGATTCCGGTTCGCTTCCGTAGCGATCGGAATAGAGCCGGCCGATGGAGGAGAGCAGGTGCTGCATGGCACAAATGTACATACGCCCTTGCATTACCGGTTGTTAAACCTGCTAACAGCCATTCGTATTTTGGGTTACTTTTGCATTTTCCGATCTATATGAGTTACACGCCGGCCCATAAGGTCCGTATTGTTACCGCTGCCAGCCTGTTCGACGGGCATGATGCCGCCATCAACATCATGCGGCGCATCCTGCAGAGCAAGGGGGCGGAGATCATCCATTTGGGGCATAACCGCTCCGTGAGAGAGATCGTGGAAACGGCCATCGAAGAGGATGTGCAGGGGATTGCGATCACCAGCTATCAAGGAGGGCATGTCGAATTCTTCAAGTACATGAAGGACCTGCTGGAAGCCAACGGGTGCGGCCACATTCAGATCTTCGGTGGTGGTGGCGGTACCATCCTGCCGGAAGAGATCGACGAACTGCATCGCTACGGGATCACTCGCATTTACAGCCCTGATGACGGTCGTCGGATGGGCTTGGAAGGCATGATCGAGGATGTGATCCGTCATTGCGACCGCAGCCTCAATGGTCAGGGAGTTTACGATCAACCCCTGCAATTGGAGGAGGCAAAGGATGTCCGGCTCATCGCCCGTCGTATCACCAACGCCGAGAACGGGCAGGGAGCGGAAAAGCCGCCCCCCGGCATCGGTGGCCCGGTCCTGGGCATCACCGGCACAGGCGGTGCGGGTAAATCATCCGTGACGGATGAGATCGTTCGCCGCTACCTCAGCAATTTTACCGACAAGACCATCGCGGTCATCTCTGTAGACCCTTCCAAGAAAAAGACCGGCGGCGCCCTGCTCGGCGATCGGATCCGGATGAATGCCATCAATCACCCGCGGGCCTACATGCGCTCCTTGGCGACCCGCGATGACAATACCGCCCTAAGCTCCCATGTCCGGGAGGCCATCGATATCTGCCGGGCAGCGTCGTATGACCTGATCATCCTGGAAAGTGCCGGCGTCGGTCAGAGCGATGCCAGCATCCTGGATTATTGTGATGTGAGCCTCTATGTAATGACCCCTGAGTACGGCGCGGCCTCACAGCTGGAGAAGATCAATATGCTCGACTACGCCGACCTGGTCTGTATCAATAAATTCGACAAGGCCGGCGCCCTCGATGCCCTGGCTGATGTACGCAAGCAATACAAGCGCAATCACCAACTCTTCTCGGCCAGGGACGAAGACCTTCCCATCATCGGCACCATGGCCAGCAAGTTCAACGATGAGGGCGTGAACCGCCTGTTCGATTGGCTCTTGAAGAAGATCGAGGGCAAAACAGGCACCCGCTTCGGTGAATTCCGATTTGCTGAAACGGCCAAGGTTTCTCAGGCAGTCATCCCTCCGGCCCGGGTGCGCTATCTTTCGGAGATCGCCGAGGGGAACCGACAGTACGACCAGCTGGTGCGTGACCAATCGTCCAAGGCCAGTAAGCTCTATCAGTTGCAGGGAGCCCTCGATACCCTTCTCGCACAGGGTGCGCAGGAGTCCGTTCTGGAGAGCATCCGCGGGCTGATCGCGGTACTTAACGATCAGTTAACGCCCGTTGCCCGTAAGCTCATTCACAACTGGCCTCAGAAGGTTGCCGAGTACCAGAAGGACTTTTATGAGTATACGGTACGCGATAGGGTCATTCGTCAGCCCATGACCAGCCGCAGCCTCAGCGGAACACGGATCCCCAAGGTGGTGCTGCCCCGGTACCGCGATTGGGGCGATATTCTTCGTTGGCAGGCACAGGAAAATGTACCCGGTCATTTCCCGTTCACCGCCGGCGTATTCCCGCTGAAGCGCGAAGGGGAAGACCCTACTCGGATGTTCGCCGGTGAGGGTGGTCCGGAGCGCACCAACAAGCGCTTTCATTATGTCAGCGCCGATCAGCCTGCACGGCGCCTTTCCACTGCCTTTGACTCGGTCACCCTATACGGGGAAGACCCCGACTACCGGCCAGATATCTACGGTAAGATCGGCAACAGCGGCGTGAGTATCGCCACGGTCGATGACGCCAAAAAACTATACAGTGGATTCGATCTCTGCGATCCCAAGACCTCGGTTTCGATGACCATCAACGGACCGGCACCCATGCTGCTGGCCTTTTTCATGAATGCGGCCATCGACCAGCAATGTGAAAAGTGGATACGTGTGCAGGGTCGGACCGATCTGGTCGAGGCGGCCTTGCGACGGAAATACCCGGATGGCCAGCGTCCCGTGTACCTGAATCCTTCGGCTCCCGATACGCTCCCCGACGGGCACGACGGCCTCGGACTGCTGTTGCTGGGCCTCAGCGGGGATGAAGTACTGCCGCCGGACGAATACGACCGGTGCCGGCAAGCAGCCCTGCAACAGGTACGTGGTACGGTACAGGCCGATATTCTCAAGGAAGATCAGGCACAAAACACCTGCATCTTCTCGACGGAATTCGCGCTCAAGCTCATGGGTGACGTCCAGGAGTTCTTTATCCGAAACGGGGTCCGCAATTTTTATTCGGTATCCATCAGCGGATACCATATCGCCGAGGCCGGTGCCAATCCCATCACCCAGCTGGCTTTTACACTCGCCAACGGGTTCACCTATGTCGAGTATTACCTGAGCCGAGGCATGAATATCGACGATTTTGCACCCAATCTTTCATTCTTCTTCAGTAACGGAATGGACCCCGAGTACAGCGTGATCGGACGTGTCGCCCGCCGCATCTGGGCCAAGGCCATGAAGTACAAGTACAAGGCCAATAAACGCAGCCAGATGCTCAAGTACCATATTCAGACCTCTGGGCGAAGCCTCCATGCCCAGGAGATCGACTTCAACGATATCCGTACGACGCTGCAGGCCCTTTACGCCATCTACGATAATTGCAATTCTCTTCATACCAACGCCTACGACGAGGCTATCACCACGCCCACGGAAGAAAGTGTCCGCCGGGCCATGGCCATACAGCTCATCATCAACCGCGAACTGGGCACGGCCAAGACGGAGAATGTGACCCAGGGCTCCTTCGCCGTTGAGGAGCTGACCGATCTGGTCGAGGAGGCCGTTCTGGCGGAATTCGACCGCATCACCGAACGAGGTGGTGTGCTGGGTTCCATGGAACGGATGTATCAGCGGAATAAGATCCAGGAGGAAAGCCTGTACTATGAGCACCAGAAGCATACCGGCGAGCTCCCGCTCATCGGAGTGAATACCTTCCTGAACCGGAAAGGCAGCCCCACCGTGATACCCGGCGAGGTCATACGCAGTACTCGAGAGGAAAAGGAACAGCAGATCAGCAACCTCAGCGCGTTTCGCGGTCGCGATCCGAAGCGGACTGCTGACTGTCTCGAGCGGCTCCGGCAGGTAGCCATCGATAATGGCAACCTCTTTGACGAACTCATGGAAACGGTCAAGTATTGCTCACTCGGCCAGATCACCCATGCGCTCTACGATGTAGGCGGGCAGTACCGCAGGAATATGTAACGGTAAAGAGTCCGGGGTGACAGCATTCCTATTATTTGTCAAGCAAAGCAAGCGAACCGCGAGCCGGGGTTTTCCCGCTATGGGCCTGTCTGCGATCTCGGTCAGGTCTGGATTTAAGTGGATGAGGGAAGGTCATCCGTATCTTCTATCCTCATCTTCAGCAAGGACTGCATCACCGGCCAAGATCCATCACCGTATTGCTCTTGTACTGAAGATGTGGCCGGATGGCTACGCCGATCCTGGTAAAGTTCCCCAGCAGGATTCTGCGATGGCCGAGGGACGGCACATCCTCGTCGATCAGCAGCGACATCAGGATATCCAGTGCCTCGGTGTCTGAGCCGTAATGGCAGCATTCACCGCTATACTTGCTTACATCCCGGCACGCATCCGTGATCCGTTCATGGCCAACATAGGAGGCGGTCCCGCTGCTAGAGGCATGGCAGCTGGCGCTGTTGAATAAGCTCAGCTCAGGTTTCAGGATCCACTGGGCATCCAGCTTCTTGAAATCCTCCACCAACGACTGGTAATAATGCGATTTTCGGAGCCAGGGTTGCTCACTCTTTTCCGGATATTGCAGTACGACCGTATTCAGAAACAGGGCCGGGTACGCCCGGGCCAGGTTCAGGATATGGATCAGATCCTTTTCAGTCTGGCTGAGATAGGTCGCTGAGACAGCCGTATGACATGATTCATATTTTGCATGGTTCCATTCAGATGAGTAGGATGCCAGCGGGGAGGGGGTAGGGCGTTGCGTTTCAGGGGTGGTCAGCGAAGTAGACCAGACGAGAAGCGTAACGGGCATGAGCGATATCAATGGTGCCATAACAGGGACGTTTTCAAACGTAAACAGATCACGGACTTTTTTATTGAATGCTGATGCTTAAATATTTGTGAAAGGGCCCACGGCAATTTGAGTTACCTTTGCACGATACACTAAAATGCAAGCGTTTGCGGTTCACGGAATTTGATTTTCATCCCAGTCTACTGGAGGGTATCGAAGCGTCCAATTACGAAACAGCCACTCCGGTACAGGAACAGGTCATCCCCGCCATCCTGGCCGGCAGGGACCTGATCGCCTCGGCGCAGACCGGAACCGGAAAAACGGCAGCATTTCTGTTGCCCGTGATGAACCGGTTGCTGAAGGATCACGTTGACGGGCAGGTAGGCGCCCTGATCATTGTACCAACACGCGAGTTGGCCATCCAGATCTCTCAGCATATCGAGGGTCTTTCCTACTTCACGCACCTGAGTTCCATCGCCATCTACGGCGGAAGTGACGCCCAGAACTTCGTGGCAGAGAAGAAAGCCCTTCAAATGGGAGCCGATATCATCGTTTGTACACCGGGACGGATGATCGCCCATCTGAACATGGGATATGTGAATATGAAAACTCTTCGCTTTCTGATCCTGGATGAGGCCGACCGCATGCTCGATATGGGCTTTCAGGAGGATATCAGCCGTATCATACGCGCCCTGGGAGAGCACCGCCAGACCCTGCTCTTCTCGGCCACCATGCCCGAGAAGATCCGGCAACTTGCCCGACAGATCCTCCGCGATCCGGTCGAGATCAATATCGCCATTTCCAAGCCACCCGAAAAGATCGTGCAGCGCAAGTTCGTGGTCTATGAGCCTCAGAAAATGCCTTTGATCCGGCACCTGCTCCGGAATACGCCGTATAAAAACGCGCTGGTTTTCTGCAGCCGGAAACAGACGGTCAAACAGGTTCGGCGGGAGCTGAAACAGTCCGGTTTCAACATCGAGGAGATCCACAGCGATCTCGAACAGTCGCAGCGGGAAAATGTGTTGGGCGCTTTTGCCAGCGGCCGGATACCGTTACTGGTAGCCACCGATATCCTGAGTCGGGGGATCGATATCGATACGATCGACCTGGTCATCAACTATGACGTGCCGCATGATGGAGAGGATTATGTACACCGCATTGGCCGAACTGCACGCGCCGAAGCCGACGGTGTCGCCTATACCCTGGTGGGTGAACGTGAACAGAGTCAGTTCGCGGCTATCGAGCGTCTGCTTGAGAAAGAAGTCCCGATCGGGGAGGTGCCCACCGCGATCGGGCCCGTACCCGCCTATGATCCCCGGCGTCGCCGGGAAGGCGGAGGCGGTCACGGGGCACGTCGTCCCGGAGGCGGCAGGGGTAACGCCCCGCATAAAGGTGGCAGGAGCCACCGGGGACCATCCCGTCCGAAGAATAAACCGCAGTAACATCTTTTATGAAACGGTTCCTGTTGATCGCGCTGCTGCCCATCCTGCTGCTATCCTGCCGCGAAAGCCGATATGCCGCCACCAACAGGGTCTACAAAAAACAGGTACGCACCTATGCGCGCCTTTTGAAGGAATATCCCGTTCGGGATTCCTTCCCGACCGCAACGCCCTGGGTCGGCACTACGAACTTTTCCATGCGACGTCCTAACTTTGTAATCATCCACCATACGGCGCAGAATAGCTGCGACCAGACACTGAAGACCTTCACCCTCACACGCACCCAGGTGAGCTCACATTACGTCATCTGCAAGGATGGTACGGTACACCATATGCTGCACGACCTTTTGCGCGGGCACCATGCCGGGGTCAGCCGGTGGGGGAATACCACAGACCTGAACTCCTCCAGTGTGGGCATCGAGATCGACAACAACGGATTCGAGCCCTTCACCGATCCGCAGATCGAAAGTCTCCTCCGTGTGCTGGACCGGCTGAAAAAGGCGTTTTCCATTCCCACGGGCAACTTCATCGGTCATGCTGATATTGCACCCGGCCGTAAAGTAGATCCAAGCAGATACTTTCCCTGGCAGCGGCTTGCGCAGAATGGATTCGGGCACTGGTATGATACGACCGGGCTGCGCGTTCCGCCCGCCTTCGAGCCCATGCAGGCCCTTCGGGTGATCGGATACGATATTCGCAATGCAGGGAATGCCATCCAGTCGTACAAGATCCACTTCGCCCGGCAGGACACGACCCGTATCATCACGGACGACGACCGTAAGATCCTCTATGATCTGATGCGAAAGTATCAATGAAGTCTCCATCGGTTCGTGGATCATTGAATTTTATCAGTTTCCTCATTGACTGGGGTCATCCGCGATGCCGTTAGGCCATGATAGATTTGATCAAAACTCAATCCCATGGCCTACGTAAGCATTTCCAATCTCGACTCGGATCTTTTGTTCTGGGATAAGGGTCTCGATTTTTATAAGGATGAGCTCGTTGTGTTCGAAAAGCGTCTTGAAGAGGTCTGTCAAAGGAACAATTCGCAGGACGCACGCAGCGGGGTGGAGCATTTCCAGAACCAGTTCCTCATTCAACGTAAGAACATTCAGGACATAAAGCACCATGTCAAGCAGTACAAATCCCACATCGGTTCCGATGTGATCGATCATGTAGGGCGTATCAATGAGGACCTGGTAGAGGAAGGACAAGGCATCAAAGACCAATACCAGGGGCTAGAGCGTATCATGAGCGGCCTGCGGCACGATTTCAATCAGTTCCTGGGAAAGTGGATGTGATGAACAGACAGCAAGCAGCTTTTTTCAACTGGAGCGGGACCGGGCCTTTGTGCCCGGTCCCGGCTTTAGTAGCTTACCCGTAAGTAAGCGGTGGCAGACCGGCCTCTTCCAGTGGCCGGATTACAGTGGCGTCGTCCGGTTTGGCCCTTCGGATGCTGTTCACCGGCCAGGCCTCCATAGCTTCGGAAGAAACGCAGCAATCCAGGAGTTGGCCCAGCTGCCGGTCGTCGAGGTCCGGACGCAGCCAGGTTAAGGCCTGCTCGCGGGGAAGGATCAGCGGCATCCGATGCGGATGGCTTCCCGAGTTGTGTATGGCGCGCATCAATGGATTGGCAGCGCGGGTGATCACGGCAAACGTTCCCTTCAGTTCACCGGTTTCGGGATCCGGCACCGGTGAATAGTTGTACAGGCCGCCCAGGGCAAAGACAGGAACCCCGGCCATCCGGATGAAGTAGGGCAGTTTTCGTTTCTCACCGATGTCGCGGTGTTCGAAAAATCCAGTGGTAAATACCAGGCAACGCTGGTGACGGATGCGGTGCCATACCGAGCGCGGGTCGCCCAGGATCTTCTCACTGCGCGCATTGGCCATGCTGGTCCGGTACTCCCGTATCTTTTCAGGGGTGTTCATATAATCGGCGATCACACCCCATTCGAACAATTCGATCCGGGGCTTTTCGGAACCGATGGCCACCGGCCATCGGCAGAAGGATGGGGCCACCTGGTGATAGGTAGGCGTAAAGGGCTGCTCCGCTTCGGGTAGTTCCAGATAATCGCTGATGAGCCGGATCGGGCTGAAGAAACTCATGTCGTAGCACATGATGCAGGAATTGACTGCCCAAATGTAGGGGAGTTCGGTGCTTATACCGCCCCGGGGACCGGCCACAAATCAGTCAGCTTCCTTACCTTCATTACAAACCCACGCCGATGAATCAGCGCTTCTATTCGTTGGATGTATTCCGGGGGGCGACCGTTTGTCTCATGATACTGGTCAACAACCCCGGTAGTTGGTCGTATATCTATCCGCCGCTGAAGCATGCGCCCTGGCACGGACTTACACCTACCGACCTGGTCTTTCCTTTTTTCCTGTTCGCGGTCGGTAATGCGATGGCCTTTGTCATGCCCCGGCTTGAGGCCGGTGGTGCCCGGGTGTTCTGGACCAAGGTCGTCCGGCGCACCCTGCTGATCTTCGTCATCGGTCTGTTCCTGAACTGGTGGCCCTTCGTTAAGTGGGTGGACGGGGCCCTGGTCGTCAAGCCATGGGCCTACTTCGACGCCAAAGGTGATCCCCAGGGAGTCCGCATACTGGGGGTGCTGCAGCGAATCGCCCTTTGTTATTTCTTCGCCGCGGTACTTGTATACTACCTAAAGCGGCGTCTTGCCTTGTATGTCGGCATGCTGTTCCTGCTGTTGTACTGGATGTTGTGTCTGTTTCTTGGTACACCCGGTGATCCTTTCAGTATTACCGGGTGGTTCGGAAATCCGATCGACACATCGGTGATCGGTGCGGCCCATCTGTACAAGGGGGAGGGGATGGTGTTCGATCCCGAAGGGTTGGCCAGCACGCTTCCGGCAATCGTTCAGGTCATTCTGGGCTATCTCGTGGGAGATTATATACGGAACCGAAGTGCCGTAACGTCGTCGGGTAACCGGGAGTACGAGAACGGCAGGGGGCTTTACCCCATGCTCACCGGCCTATTTGTGACGGCCGTTGTTTTCCTGGTAACCGGCTTTTGCTGGGATACGGTATTCCCGATCAACAAGAAAATATGGACCAGTTCTTATGTGGTCTATACCACCGGACTGGCCATGCTCACCATTGCCACCATGATCTATTTGATCGAGGTGAAGGGCGTTCGGGGCGGCCTGGCGCGGTTCTTCGACGTGTTCGGGAAGAATGCGCTTTTTGTGTTCGCCCTCAGTGCCTTCCTTCCAAAGGGTCTCTCGCTGATCCGTCTGGAGGATGGGGTGAATCCATGGAACTGGCTTTACAAAAAGGTACTGATTCATACACCCGGCGCCCCGGAAAATGGCTCACTGCTCTATGCCCTTTGTGTGATCACCTTCATGTGGGGTATTTGCTGGTGGATGGACCGGCAGAGGATCTATGTGAAAGTATGAGGCATGTGTGTCGGTAATGACGGTTGTTCGATCCGATGTCGGCTTTCGTGTTGCGTGACCGCCTTCCTGTTGTCTTTTTGCAATTTTGGGTCAAAGCAACCCCTATTCAACCACTGCTAAACTCTCCCTGGCATTTCCTCATCCGATCTCATACAGCTCATCCCAGCGTGTGGTATACCGACGGCTGCGGAGTTCCTGCCGCATCTTCCAGTTGCGTTTCAGTCCGGAGGACGCGTATTTCACGCTATCGTTACGCTGGCTGAAGTTGATATTGTCGATGGCTTCCATCAGACTGCGGTATCGCTCATCGGCTCCGTGCGTAAAAAGATTGCCTTGTACGGCCGCATCGGGTACCAGGTCTCCCAGGATCACGCCGGCCTTGAGGTATTTCGGTCCGGGCGTATAGAGTCGGTCCACCAAGGGCAGTGCATGGCGGATCAGTTCACCGGTATCGGAGCTGGCCAGGGGCAGTGTGCAGTATTGCCAGCGTGACCGCGGATCGTAGTGGTATGTTCCCTGACTCGTGTCGTTGGTGACCACGAATACCTGTATCAGTCCGGCGGCACAGTACTGGCGGCGGAGTTTCTCGGCGGCCCGTGCCGTGTAGGTGGCAACCGCTTCACGGATCTCCGTTCGCTCGTACACCGGTTTGCCGAACATCCGTGTCGTGGCGATCACCCGTTTCATATCCAGCGGGTCCTTGAGAGGGATGCAGGGATTGCCATTCAACTCACGGATCAGCCGTACTCCCACGACGCCCCCCAGGTTCTTACGGGCCCACTCCTGTGGCATGCGGCTCAGTTGCCAGCCGTTCTCAATACCGTGTTGTCGGAGCCGGAGGGCATATTGGCGTCCCACCCCCCAGAGGTCTTCCACCGCGGTCCGCTGCAGGGCCTTCTGGATCTCGCCTCCTGTTCGAAGTACGAGTACGCAGCGCGTGCCGGTCTTGTCTTTTTTTGCCAGCCGGTTGGCCACTTTCGCCAGTACCTTGCTGGGGCCGATCCCCACCGAAACGCCGATACCGGTCCACCGTTCGACGGTCTCGCGGATCTCCCGACCCAGTGGTTCCAGCGTGTCGGGTCCCTGTCCGTCCAGTTTCAGGAAGGCCTCATCGACGGAGTACACTTCCACCCGTTCCTGTCCGGCGATATGACGCAGGGTATCCATCACACGTTGGCTCATATCGCCGTAGAGGGGGTAGTTGCTGGAGAATACCGCCACTCCGTGCTTCTCGATGGTCCGCCGGCTCTGGTAATAGGGGGCGCCCATATCCACGCCCAGTCGCTTGGCCTCATCGGTGCGCGAGACGATGCATCCGTCGTTGTTGCTCAGTACGACGACGGGCCGGCTGCGGAGGTCGGGACGGAAGAGACGCTCGCAGGCGCAGTAGAAGCTGTTGCAGTCGACGATGGCGATCAAGGGGGAGGATTATTTGGGGTGTTCTTTTTCAAATGACAGCATGCCGCCGAATCGGTCTAAAACCTTTTCTGCGGCCACCCATTCGTTAGTATTCAATAGTATGTCATGGATCGAAGAGTACTTCCCGTCCTTCTTTCATCGCTTCGATTTTCATGGCATCAGTTCTTGATGTACCGCCGTCGAGGTTTTTGACCGTCGACGGGTTGGTGTTTCGGTTTAATTTTTACGGGATCTGGGGAGTGAGGGGATGGATCACGTAGGTCACTACACCCCAGAGCAGGAAGTCGCTGAATTCGCCCAGGTTGATCGGTTTGTAGCGGTTGTTCTCCGGAATGAGGAAGGCCGAGGTAAAATTTCGGTGGAAGCGTCGCACCAGCAGTTCGCCGTTGAGTACGGCTACGATCACGCGGCCGTTGGCGAGCGGCAGAGACCGGTCCACGATCAGCACGTCACCGTCAAAGAGGCCTGCGTCACGCATGGCATCGCCCTTCATCCGGAAAAAATAGGTGGCGGGCTTGTTGCGGATCAACTGCTCGTTGAGGTCGATGCCCCGTTCGGCATAGTCGTCGGCCGCCGCGCCGAAGCCGGTCGCATCCGCTGTGCGCACCTGCTGCTGCCGGAATTGCTTCGACCCCTTGTAGGCCGCTCCGAAAAAAACGTCGTCCTTTTCCATGTCTGCATGTCATTTTGGGCCCGCCGGAGGGGGCATGATCGAAGGGGCGTGTAGGAACAGCGGGGTTAGCATTCACAATACTAATTAAATTAGTATAATTATGCTAATAAAAATAGTAATTTTATTGACAAGAACGGGTGGGAGGGGGTGTTCCCGTATCTCAAGGCCGGTCCCCCTCCCCCTAAATCCCTAATTTTATCCCATGTCATCCGCCGATCCCTATATCCATCCCACGGCCGTTCTGGATCCCGGTGCGGTCATCGGCGCCGGAACTCGGGTGTGGCACTTTTGCCATCTTATGTCGGACAGCCGGGTGGGGGAGCGTTGCATTCTGGGGCAGAACGTATATATCGACCGGGGCGTGCAGGTGGGAAACGGGGTGAAGATCCAAAACAATGTTTCAGTCTACAACGGGGTGGAGATCGGCGATGATGTGTTTGTCGGACCATCCGTCGTATTCACCAATGTCATCAACCCCCGGAGTTTCATCGAGCGCAAAGCGGAGTTCCGGCTCACCCGCGTCCTGCAGGGCGCCACGATCGGGGCCAATGCCACTATTGTCTGCGGCATCACGATCGGTCGCTATGCGTTCGTAGGTGCCGGTGCCGTTGTTACCCGCGATGTGCCCGACCATTCCCTGGTCATGGGCAATCCGGCCCGACACCGCGGCTGGGTGAGCAGGGCCGGGAAAAAACTGGATTTTGACGCTTCCGGGTTGGCCGTTTGCACGGAGACCGGCGAAAAATATAAATTAGGGGAAAATAGTATTTCAACCCTAATTTAGTTTTCAACTCTTGGGAATAATTATCTCATAATTAACTCCTTTCGCTCTCTTCCCAATCACACCAATCCCGTACATTCGCCTACAGCGGCCCCGATCAACTGGCCGCATCGGCTTTTATTTTCTTAAAATATTGACTATCATCCTGTTGTGATTAATTAACGGGACTGATGTGGCGAAGCCATGTCATGAAAAATACCAAGCAACATACGAATGGTTCGGCCCGGAAATGGTTGGCCGTTTATACCCGACCCCGCTGGGAGAAAAAAGTAGACCAGCTCTTGCGTGACAAGGGTATTGAATCGTATTGTCCGCTCAACAAGGTTCGCCGGAAATGGAGCGATCGCTACAAGGTCGTGGAAGAGCCGCTGTTCAAATCCTATGTTTTCGTGAAAGTGAGCGATCTGGATCGTTCTGATGTGCGGCTTACCAGCGGGGCCATCAATTTCGTATACTGGAACGGGAAGCCGGCCATCATACGGGAGCGGGAGATCAACGACATCCGCCGCTTCCTCGGTGAGCATGGCCAGGTGGAAGCCATCAGGGTGAACGGGAACTTCCAGCCCGACCAGCGCGTACGGGTCACTGCCGGCAACCTCATCGATCTGGAAGGCCGCGTACTCGATGTTCGCCGCAAGCTGGTGAAGGTGGCCATTGACAGCCTGGGCTACGTTCTGGTGGCCTATATTGATAAAAGG
>JBJOMF010000296.1:0-4429 GCA_046052505.1 Bacteroidota bacterium
GGCCTTTTTGGCGGGATGCTTCAAAAGATCAGTTCCGACGGATGAGAAAAACGCCGGGAACGGGGCGCTGTCCCTCCTTATCGGAGACACGGATGGTTGGCATCCCATTTACGAGCAGACAGGAACTGCCACCCCCATCCAGATTGAGTGCTTCGATACAACCCAGCTGAACAAGCAGGTCCGCCAGTTCGGTCAGGGTAACCCCTTCGGCCCGGCCCGGGTTGCGTCCCTCCACGGCCAGGATGATAAGTCGTCCATCGGCCGTATAACCCATGGCGGTTCTGGGATGTCGGTCATCGATGGCCTTGCCCGCAAATTTCCACTCCTCATTGTTGGTTACCCGGCGTTGCCCGCTCTGCACCAATACCGGCCCGCCTCCGACCGCGGTGTGCATTACCCAGGGACGCAGGGAACCGGTCAGGACCTTTGATGACTTGATCCGTGATCGTAAACGGGTCTTGGTCAGCAGGGAAACGGAATCCCGCCATCCGGATAGAGGTCGCTGTATGGCCAACGGGGTGGTTCGAGACGAATCGGTGAAGGTCCAGGCCACATCTGCTCTCCTGTTCCGGTCGATACCAATCGCGGAGGCCAGGGCGTGGCGCCAGGTGAGGGTATCCTTGCCTTTTCCGGCAACAGCATGCTGGTTGTAGGCCAGCAGCCTGCCCTCAGCCATGACCAAATTGAGGTTCTGGTGGGTGGCAAAAGAAAAGAAACTGGTATTCACCACCACCAGGGGGCCACCGTTCCGGTCGTAGAACTGTTGGGGTGTAAAGCGCCTGCCGGACGTGGTATCGGCAGTGAACGAAAGGGACCGGTCGTCCAGGATCGCTTCCACATAATAGGCCGATTGCGGCTTGGTGGCGATCGGACTGGTCGTACGGTACACATGCACCGATGTCGGCAGGGGCCCAAAAAGGGAATCCACGCGTTGCCATTCGGATTGTGCATGCAGGGAAAAACCGCTCAGTATCGCAGGCAGCAGGCAGCGGAGGATTTTCATGGGCGATCGGTTTCCGTACGGTGGGACCAGTGGGTTCGTCCGATGCCGGGAGAAACGTGCCGTTCGCTGTGATAGGAGGACCGCACCAGCGGGCCGCTTTCTACGTAATCGAGTCCCAGCTGGTAGCCGATCTCCCGGAATTCAGCGAATTCATCGGGGTGAACGAAGCGGTTCACCGGCAGGTGCTTTTTGGTAGGCTGAAGGTATTGCCCGATGGTTACAACATCGCAGCCGTTGTCGCGCAGGTCGGTCAGGGTCTGAATGACTTCCTCACGGGTCTCACCGAGTCCCAGCATGATCCCGCTCTTGGTACGCATGCCCCCGGACTTCAGGGTCCGGATCACGTCCATGCTCCGCCAATATTTGGCCTGTATGCGGACTTGGCGTGTCAGGCGCTCGACCGTCTCGATGTTATGGCTCACCACTTCGGGTGCTGCCGCAATGATGCGTGCGATGTTGTCTTTTTCCCCCTTGAAATCGGGGATCAGTGTTTCCAGGGTCGTTTCCGGATTGAGGGCCTTTACGGCCTTGATGGTGTTGTACCAGATGACGGAGCCCCCATCCTTGAGCTCATCTCGGTCGACGGAGGTGATCACGGCATGTTTTACCTTCATCAGGTGGATCGCCTCGGCCACCCGTTGGGGCTCGTCCCAGTCCACCGCCTCGGGTCGTCCTGTCGCCACTGAGCAGAATCCGCAGCTCCGTGTACAAACATTGCCCAGGATCATGAACGTGGCCGTACCAGCTCCCCAGCATTCACCCATGTTCGGGCAATTGCCGCTCTCGCAGATGGTGTGCAATTTGTATTGGTCTACCAGGCCCCGCACATGTCGGTATTCCTGCCCGATAGGCAGTTTGACACGAAGCCAGTCGGGTTTCTTGGCACGGGCACCGGCTGAAGTGTTGGCGGAGATATCAATCGGTTCGGACACGGCGCAAAAGTACGTCCGGGCCGCCGTTCCTGAGAAAGGAGGCACGGGAATTTCCGGCATGCGAAAAGACTGGCTTATTTCCGGCGTCCGAAACACAGGGCGATATATCCCTGAAAAAAGAATTGACGCTCCTTCTGTCCCACCAGGATGGGGATCTTGGACGCATAGAATTCCCCGCTGACGCCGATCTCCAATCCGGAGACCACTTCATTGTAACGACCGTAGTCGAATCGCAATGCGGCCTTGGCGAAGATACCGGGCTTCATCTTCACCTCATTCCAACCTTTGCTGAATCCGGCACCCCCCAGAATATCGGTTCCCAGGAAGAGGGCACTGTCTGCCGCAGCATATTTGATCACCTTCATCTGACCCGGAACCATGGGATCCTGCACCTCGATATAATAGGGACGCAACAGGCCGAGCGCAAGCCCCCCATTGTATACAGCGGAGAGGGCCACGCCATTCTTGTTGCCTTTTTGGCCCAAAATCAGCTGCTGCCCGAATCCAAGGGTGAGTTGGTAGAAATAATTTTGTTTACCGTAGATGAACGGATTGCCGAACAGGAAGCCGGCGTTGGGCTGTTTGTCCTCCTTCTGATGCTTGATCTCGGTAAAATCGACCCGATAGATCGTGGTACGCCGGTTGGTCTTCATGCGTCCCAACTCGTAGTAGGCTCCGTACCCATTGGTACGGAACTGAAGCCCGAACAGGCTTTGGCGGTTGTAGACCAGCACGCCTTCCTCCGCCTGACGGACCAGCTCACTGATCTTCTGGCGCCGTTCCTCCTTCCGAAGGTCCTTGTTGCTCCTCCGAAGGGTGGTATCCTGGCCTACTGCGGTCAGAACCGGTACGATAACCACAAAGGCTAGCAGCAATTTTTTTGCAAGGATCCGTTGGACCATAGGCTGTAAATTTAGGGCAAAAACCCGATAATGACATCCTCCGTACTGTATACCGGTGAGCTCCGGACCACCTGCACACATCTGAAAAGCGGTTCCATGATCGAGACGGATGCGCCTACGGATAACAATGGTAAGGGGGAGCGCTTCTCTCCGACCGACCTGTTGGCCACCAGCCTGGCGACCTGCATGATCACGATCATGGGCATCAAGGCCCGTAGCATGGGGTTCGACCTGGTCGGTGTGCGGGTAGATGTGCTGAAAACGATGCGGTCCGACCCCCGCCGGGTGGGTGGCATCAGCCTCCGATTCCATGTTCCCGAAGCACTGGCTGCGCTGGAGGAAAAGACCCGATCGATCCTTCGGCACACAGGCCTTACCTGCCCGGTGCAACTGAGCCTTCATCCTGATATCGAAGTGACGGTAGACTGGGGCGCATGGTCCTGACCACTCCGGCAGGAGCGTCGCAGCAACCAATTCCCGATGGCGCATGACAGGCAATGTTTTTCCGAACAGTAGTTGTTGAAAAGTTCGAGTAGGGCTTGTGAATCGGCAGCCGAAACGGCCGGAATCAGCAGATTCCGGAACATGCGCAGCACCCGGTTGTCTTCCGCTGGCAGTTCCTCCAACCAGGCCAATGCCTTTTCCCGATCCGATTCGTTCTGAATGGCGGTCCCGTACGCGAACCGAAGCGGAACGATCACATTGATGATCAGATTGTTCACCATCGACCGACCCGGCACTTTCACCGTGTGGTAGGCCGATCTCCCAAATCGGTAATGGCTGGTCCAGTAATCCGATGCAGCTACGGATAAGACAGGGATCATCTCGGCCGTACGGTCCGCATCCCTGATCAGGGAGAAGAGGCCTTCATTCCGATGCAGCAGCATGGCCAGCTGGGCCAGTCGGATCGTGGGAAAATGGGCCGGACGCATGCGAAGAAAATGAAGTGACTGCCGGATCGGTTGCAATCCGTACCGTTCAGCGAGCGTTCGGTATTCCTCCTGTAACATCCGGGCATAGGCATCCGGCGGTGGATCGGGCAACAAGCCGGCCTGTCCCATCAATAAGGCCTCTAACTGATGCAGCTGTCCCCGGCGTCGCAACAGCAACCGCAGGGAGATGCTGCGGGCCAGCTCTTCAAAAGCATCGGCGTTCACCCCAGCGCCGAAGGTGCGGGCCAGGGACCACCAGCATACGGATTCCCAATCGCCTCCACTAGAACGCAGCTGGCCCAGAATAATGTCCGAACGGCGGATCATACGTTCGGTCATCAGCCGCTGGAACCAGCCGTTCCGAACGAGCGTCGTCACCGATCCGATTCCCCAACCACAGGGGATGGACCGATCCCCGGTTCGCATTTGTTCATAGCGTTGCAACAACAGCCTCGGGACTCGACCCGAAAGTTCGAGCACCGGACTGTTGCCGGCGACACGGTCATTCTCCCAGACCACATGCAGTACTACATTTTCATACAGCCGGTCGCCGCTATGCCCGTGCCGCAACCAATCGGAACTGCGGAGATGTATCTCCACGGATCCCGCCCAGGTGGCCGCTCCCATAACGACCCGCGCATTCAGAAAGTCAGGACCCTG
>JBJOMF010000297.1:0-9836 GCA_046052505.1 Bacteroidota bacterium
GTGGCGGCACGCCGCCGCCCCCGGTTCCCGTTACACCGATCATCAGCCTTCCGCAGGGCTGGAAGTACTCTGCTACCTATACCGGTACCTTCCCGAGCGGGCTGCAGGTATTCACCTACGACTCGCTCTTTGCAGGCCGCAGCACCAAGGCGTTCTGCGTGGCCTTCGACACCCGTTTGAACCGGTTCGATTTCAAGCCCGTACTATCGGCAACCGCTAAAACACCGTATCAGTTCTTCCAACAAGAGCCCGGTGTTACGTATGTAAGTATGAACGGCGGCTATTTCGGCGGAAACAGTTCGTATAGCCTGGTGAAGTATAACAATACGGTGTCCGCCCCCAATATCAAATCCGTCAACCGTACTTACAACGGAACCGCTACCCCTTACTATCCGACACGTGCCGCGTTTGGATTGAACGCTTCCGGGGCACCGCTCGTATCCTGGGTATACAACATTGGAACGGGCAATGACAATATCTATTCGTATCCGGCTCCCAGCCCGAATGTCGATGGACAGGTCCCGCAGCCGGTGCCCGATGCCAGTTTCCCTGCAGGGGGGTCGCCCTGGACCGCGGTCAGCGCTATCGGCGGTTCACCCGTGCTGATCCGGAACAATACAATAAACATCACCGATATCGCCGAGCTGATCAATATCAACAACACAACGTCCCGCCCGCGGTCTGCTATCGGGCATACGGCCAATGGTATCGTGATCATGGTGGCTGTGGAGGGAGATAATTCGGCGGCGGGGTATCCGGGTCTTAATCTGGCCGAGCTGGCTCAACTGATGAAGGACCTGGGCTGTACCGATGCCATCAATCTGGATGGAGGCGGGTCTACTTCCATGGTGATCGGCAGCCGTCTGACCGTTCGGCCCGGAGACAGTGGGGTCGAACGTCCGGTGGTCAGTGCCATCCTGATCAAATCCCGTTGATCATTGTATCGGATGATCGGCTACTGGATCACCCACACTTCATTTCCACGGAGCAGCTTGTCGAGATCGGCCGGTTTTTTCGCCTTGGCCGTATCCATCTGCTGTTGCATTTCGTCCTCATAACAGGGTCGGTCGGTCTGATAAAATACGCCAAAGGGGCGCGGGAGATGTCCTTCTACGTGCGGGTCGTCGAAGATGCGGACGAGGATCTGCGCTTTGTACATGTCCTTTTCATCGTGGATCCAGCAGTCGTCTGCGCTGCAGTCTTCCCCGATGGTCACCACTTTCGGGGTGAATCCGTCGAGCCGGATCCCTTTTTCGTTGTTCGCACCGAACAGCAGGGGTTTGCCTTGTTCGAGGAACAGCGTCTCTGCGGCTTTGGTCCCCTTTTCCGTGAATACCTCGAATGCGCCGTCGTTGAAGATGTTGCAGTTCTGATAGATCTCCAGGAAGGAAGCCCCCTTGTGCTGGTTGGTACGCAGGAGCATCGATTGCAGGTGCTTGGGATCGCGGTCCATGGTCCGTGCCACGAAAGTGGCGTCTGCTCCCAGGGCCAGGGCGAGGGGATTGAAGGGGTGATCGATGCTTCCCATCGGCGTACTCTTGGTCACCTTGTGTACTTCCGACGTGGGGGAGTACTGTCCTTTGGTTAGTCCGTAGATCTGGTTATTGAAAAGCAGGATGTTGATATCGAAATTGCGGCGCAGCAGATGGATCGTATGGTTGCCACCGATACTCAGTCCATCGCCATCACCCGTTACCACCCATACGCTCAGTTCCGGTCGCGCAGCTTTCAGCCCGCTGGCAACGGCCGTTGCCCGACCATGGATCGAGTGCATGCCGTAGGTATTCATGTAGTAAGGGAAGCGGCTGCTGCACCCGATGCCCGATACGATCACGATATTTTCCCTTGGGATGCCGAGTGTCGGCATCACTTTTTGTACCTGTGCCAGGATGGAATAGTCGCCGCATCCGGGGCACCAGCGTACTTCCTGGTCGGTAGCGAAATCCTTTGCGGTAAGGGCGGTCGTAACGGTTGTGGTAGACATAATCGCTGAATTGGGATATCCACAAATTTAAGGAAACCGGGAGATTGTATCAAGGGGCTCAAAATGAACCGTTTGTACTGATCGATACCTACGGTAGCGCCGGGGATCGGCCCTTCCGGTAAAATCCGCCACATCGTTGCGGGTCCTTGTCTTATTTTTCCGGCTGATTCCCGATCATTCAACACAATACCATGCGCTCTTTTCCCAACTCGGGTCTGGTGATGATCAGTATAACGCTACTGGTTGCAACAGCGGTTGCGGCCGTTCGGTATCCGCAACGGCCGCCTCGGAACCTAACGGTATTGCCCCGGGATATCCCGGATGCCCGGTTGGACAGTATCATGCAGACCTATAACAAGGCCTTGGGGGTGCAATGTGCTTTTTGCCATGTGCCGGTAAAAGGCGTTGCCGATAGCCTGGACTATGCCTCCGATGCGGAGCCCATGAAAGAGAATGCCCGAAAGATGATGCGCATGGTGATCGGGATCAACCGGAAGCATTTCTGGTACGACCGCAGCCAGCGGCCCGAGTACCTGAATACGGTGACCTGCCGCACCTGCCACCGCGGCGAGGCCTTTCCGCCGGTCGACTGACCACCGGGTCCTCACGCAGAATGAAATAGTTCGGATTAGGCTCATCGCCTTGGCACTGTTGATGACGTATCATTCCCTGATCACGCCATCCGAAAAGTCCGAATACGCGCATACGTAGTATTACGTAATGCACGCAGGCTTCTACTCGATTTTTCATGATTCCTGATCCAGGGATTTGAGGCACGATAGCCCCGCGCTATACTTGCAGTACCGATCGTGTGGCCATCCACCCGCTTCGGTATCCGAACCAACGAAAAACCAGACCCTATGAAATTCCAGACCCTTATGGAGATGCTCTCCTCCGTGTCCCTGCTCTTTCCGGTTGCCGCCATTGTTTTCCTCCGACTGGGTTCGTACAAGACCTTCCCGGCGTTGCTGCTCTATTATGCGCAGCTCTTTCTGTACAGTATGCTTTCGAACGGACTCTTTGACCTGCCGGTGGGCACGATTTACCTGTGGGGTCTTTGCAACAACCTACTCGATGTGCCGCTGATGCTGACCTTCCTGCTGTATCTCAGTCCTTCCCGCCTATTCACGGTACGCATCCTATGGACCATTCTGTCCTTTGTGCTCTTCGAGGTCGGGGTGGTGACGGTGATGGGGATGAACCGAGGCGCGGTCACAGTTATCATGGCCCCCGGCATGATCCTGATGGTCGGATTGTATTTTTATTTCTTCATTCGGCAGACCCGGATCACCGTCGTGCAGCAACGGGGAGCAGGCCGATCGATCATGGCCGCATCCCTTCTTTTCGCCTATATCTGTTACAGTGTGCTGTACCTGCTTTTTTATGTGGTGAAGACCCCCTATATCGCCGATACCCTGCTGCTGTATTACCTGACTACCTTTTTATCATCCGTTGTCCTCACTGCGGGGATCTGGAAAGAACGGATCCGGATCCGTTTGCTCCATGAACTGCGGATCACCCGTAAGGAGCTCAGTGCATTTTACGGCGAGGATGCCAAGGTGTTCTCATTCCGCACCACCGCTCTGCCCGACCTCGACGGCAGCGCGTGGAATTAAAAGCAATATTTTCCCTCATGGATGATCCGGTCGGCGATCCGGCGTCGGGCATCCTTGGTGTTGAACGGGGCGGCTTTCGTGAACCGTTTCAGGCCCATCAGGATCATGCGTTGCTCATCACCTTCCGAGAAGGCATTGATTGCATCCTTACCGGCCTTGTTCACCGCATCGGCTGCATCGTACAGGTAGGTGCGCATGATATCGTTCAGGAGGCGGGTGGCAGCCTCTCCGCGGGATTCCGTCAGTTTCATCACGCGCAGCAGTACGGATTCGGCGTTGAAGGTCTGGATCGCCATATCGGCGAGGTTCATGAGGATCTCCTGTTCGCCTTCGATCTGCATCATGAGCTTTTGAACGGCCGCACCGGCGGTCATGAGGATGGCCTTCTTCAGGTTGGCAACCAACTGAAGCTCCGCACTAAACGGTTGTTCGTCCCCGCTCCCGAAATCCGGGATGCTCATCAGTTCCTTCTGGACCGCCATGGCGGGGCCCATCAGGTCGAGTCGGCCGCCCATGGCACGCTTCAGGGTCATGTCGAGGGTCAGCAGGCGGTTGATCTCATTCGTGCCCTCATAGATCCGGTTGATGCGGCTGTCACGGTATGCACGGGAGATATTGTATTCCGCGCTGTAGCCGTTACCGCCGTGGATCTGTACCCCTTCGTCCACGACAAAATCCAGCACCTCACTACCGTCCACTTTGAGCATGGCACATTCGATGGCGTATTCCTCGGCCGCGCCCAGGAGGGACTCGTTGAAGGGTTTTCCAGCAGTCATCAGTTCCTGCTCCTTGTCACCGATCCATTGGGCCGTCCGGTAGAGGGCGCTTTCAGCCACGAATACGCGGATGGCCATTTGTGCCAGTTTGTGCTTGATGGCGCCGAACTGGGCGATGGGTTGTTTGAACTGTTCGCGGGTACGGGCATAGTCCACCGCCACATCGATCGAGCGCTTGGAGCCTCCCAGGGCCGCTGCGGCCAGTTTGAGCCGGCCGATATTCAGGATGTTGAAAGCGATCTTATGTCCTTTGCCGATCTCACCGAGCAGGTTCTCCACGGGGATCCGACAATCCTGGAAATAGAGTTGTACCGTAGAGGAACCCTTGATGCCCATTTTTTTCTCTTCCGGTCCCTGGGTGAATCCCGGCGTGCCCCGTTCCACAATGAATCCGGTGAACTGTTTGCCATCCAGCTTGGCGAATACGGTGTATACGTCCGCGAATCCGCCATTGGTGATCCAGCATTTCTGGCCGTTCAGTATGTAGTGTGTTCCATCTTCGGATAGCCGCGCCGTTGTTTTGGCGCTCAGGGCATCACTGCCGCTATTGGGTTCGGTAAGCCCATAGGCCCCCGTCCATTCGCCGCTGATCAGCCTGGGTATGTATTTCGCTTTCTGCTCGGGCGTCCCAAAGTAGAGGATCGGCAGGGTTCCGATACCGGTATGTGCGGCGACCGCAACGGAGAAAGAGTGACCGGCACCGAGGTATTCATTCACGATGGTTGAGGTCACGAAATCCTTTCCCAGTCCGCCATACTCTTCCGGGAACGAGCTCGCCAGCAGCCCCTGCTCACCAGCTTTGGTCATCAGCGATTTCATGAGACCGGGTTCCAGGGCATCGATCCGGTCGAGGATCGTGAAGATCTCCGTATCGAGAAACTGGTTGCAGAGGTCGCGCACCATCCGTTGCTCCTCGGTGAAATCTTCCGGGATGAAAGTTTCCTGCGGTGTTTGTGTCCGGATCATCCATTCGCCTCCCTTGAGGACGCTGTGGCCAGTGGTGACGGGGGTACTCATACATCTCTTTTTTTGGATTCATTTAAGATTATCATATACGATCTGCAGCACTTCCTTGCATACCTCCACTTTGTCGGCCGGTACGGTTTCCAGTGCTTCGTTCAGTGTTTCCTCCGCCAGCTTCATGGCTTCTTCCTGCAGCTTGTGCGCCGAACGCGACAGGAAGATCAGGTTGATGCGTCGGTCATCATCGGAAGGGACCCGCTTGACGAGGTGAAGCTTTTCCAGGTTGTCCACCAACCTCGTGATGCTGGGCTTGTCGCGATAGGTGGCGTTGCATAGTTCCTGCTGGCTGATCCCGTCTTTTTTCCACAGGTGGTAAAGTACGCTCCACTGCTCGATGGTCAGGTTCAGGCCGGCGCTGTTGAATTTCTTCTGCAACCTGCGGGCGATCGCCGTTGAGGCTTTCCCGGTGATGAAACTGTAGAGCTCCCCTTTCCGAAATTGGTTGTTTGGCATATAGTTGTTTATACAACTAATCAAATGTAGGGCAAATTTCGCAGAGTCCAAACGGATTTTTTCCGCGCTCCCCGGCACCGATTTCCGGTAGATTTGCTAGAATGATCCTTCTTGCCACCGGTGTCCTGCTCTCCCTGGGCTATGCCCTGTTGCTGGGTCACTACTTCCGGCTTTGGAAAGGGGTGCCGTCATCCGGATCGGCTCCGGTGGGTCCTGCGCTTACCGAATTCACCATCGTGATCCCTGCCCGGAATGAGGCATCCCGAATCGCGGCCCTGCTGCAGGACCTGCTGGATCAGCAATACCCGGCGAACTTATTCGAGATCATCGTGGTGGATGATCATTCCAAGGACGATACGGCAGCGGTCGTTCGTTCTTTCCCCTCGGTGCGGTTGCTTACACTGGAGGGTGCGGAGGGCATCGCTCAAAAGAAAGTTGCGATCGCTGCCGCTGTTTCCGCAGCCCGGCATCCCTGGATCGCCTGCACGGATGCCGACTGTCGCATAGGTCCGCATTGGCTGCGTGCACTTGATGAATGCATCCGCCGTGAAGACCCGGTATTTATCGCGGCCCCGGTACGGATGGAGCCGGGAGCATCGCTGTTGGGACGCTTTCAGACTTCGGATTTTCTCATGCTGCAGGCCATCACCGCGGCGGTTGTGACATCGGACCGGCTTTCCATGTGCAACGGGGCCAATATTGCATACGCCCGGGAGGCATTCCATGCTGTCGGTGGTTTTTCCGGGATCGATCACATCGCGTCCGGAGACGACATGCTCCTGCTTCACAAGATCCGAAAGCATTTTCCGGCGCGTGTCAGGTACCTTGCATCCGGTCCGGCCATTGTATCGACCCGTTCGGAAGATACCTGGTCCGACTTCATCCGGCAGCGGATCCGGTGGGCCAGTAAGGCGCGACAGTATCAGGACAGGCGGTTTCTACCGGTGTTGTTGCTGGTCTTTCTTTTCAATCTCTGGTTTCCCCTCACACTGGTCTATGGGATCATTACCGGGTTCTCGTTCATACTCATCGGTTGCCTGGGGGCATTGCTCGTGATGAAAACGATGGTCGAGTGGCCGCTCTTCGTTTCATCGGCCCGCTTTTTCGGACAGCGTCAGCTGCTGCAGTGGTTTCCGCTCTTCCAGCCCCTTCATATCCTGTATACCGTTTTGGCTGCCACCTTCGGCGCTGTGGGGTCTTATGAATGGAAGGGCCGCCGGGTGAATTGACGCTTTGGCTTATCTTTCATACATGAGCAGTACACCGGCATCCTATCGGAGATCGGCCTGGAGCCGTCTGAAGAAGAACAAGGGTGCCCTGTTCGGTCTTTTTCTAATTGCCGCTTCGGTGCTCGTGGCCGTTTTCGCTTACGTTCTTTCTCCCGACCCCTCGCCGAATGCGAACCGCATCATTCTGGAGATCGGGGGCAAACCACCCGGATACTCCCAGCTCTTCCTGCTGGTACGTAATCCCGATCCCCCTGCTCCATCCGGCTTTTTACGTCGGTTGCTGTCGGGAAAAGAGGATGCCTATACCTATGTACCCATCACGTCCTATGCCGTACAGGGCGACAGTATCCAGGTGGCAACATACATCGATGAGGGTCTAACGGAACCGCAGACCCATGCCCTGGCCGATCTCGCACCGGAGCCGATCGAGAGCAAGCGTTTCCTGCTCGGCACCGACAAATTCGGACGAGACATGCTGAGTCGCATCCTGGTGGGAACACGGGTGAGCCTCAGTGTCGGTTTGATCACCGTGTTGATCTCGCTGAGCATCGGCCTGATCCTGGGTTCGCTGGCCGGTTTTTACCGGGGTCGTACGGATGATATCATCATGTGGTTCATCAATGTGATCTGGAGCATACCGACACTGTTACTTGTATTCGCCATTACGCTCGCTCTCGGGAAGGGATTCTGGCAGGTATTCATCGCCGTAGGGCTGACCTTGTGGGTGAATGTGGCCCGCCTGGTGCGCGGCCAGGTCATGGCCGTACGCGAACTGGAATATATCGAGGCTGCCAGGGCCATGGGATTTTCTTCTTTGCGTACCATCGTGCGCCATATCTGGCCCAATATCATGGGGCCGGTCATGGTCATCGCCGCCTCGAATTTCGCTTCGGCCATCGTGATCGAGGCCGGACTGAGTTTTCTGGGTATCGGGGTTCAACCGCCCCAGCCCAGCTGGGGGCTCATGATCAAGGAGAATTACAATTTCATCATCACCCAACAGCCTGCTCTGGCCCTGGCACCGGGATTCGCCATTATGTTGCTGGTGTTGGCCTTCAATTTGCTGGGGAACGGCCTACGGGATGCCTTACATGTGCGCGGACGACTCTGAGGGTTGTCGCCGTTCGATGGCCACCAGTATGGCCAGGCACAGAAAGAAGATGCTGCCGATCTTGTCGGTCTCGATCAGGTCACTCAGGCAATTCACCGTGAACACCATTACCAGGGTCATTCCTGTTGCCATCGAAACCGTGCGGCCGAACCGGTCTTGTGCCCGATGGAAGGAGCGCTGCGCCCGATACAGCAGCATCCCCCAGCATACCAGCAACAGTGCGAGTCCGGGCAGACCCTGTTCCGTGGCAACCAGCAAGGGATAATTGTGTACCGTGGAGCGGTCTTCATTTTCGCTCACCCAGGTTTTGTAGGCGGGAACCGTATATCCCTTGTAGGTTTCGGAGAAGGTGGCGGGACCGGAGCCGGTAAGAGGCCGGTCAGCTATCATCCGAATACCTGCGATCCATCGGTAGAATCGTTCGGCCGTCGATACATCCCTGAGGCGGTAGGTGGCTATCCAGTGTTCCCGGAAATTCTCATGGAAAATGGTCGTTCGGTAGTCGTGTGCATAGTTCAGGTAGCGGTCGTTGCGGCTCAGCCAGAACACCGCCGCAAATGCCAGTAAAACCAAGATGGCATACGCATGCACCAACCACTTTTTTTGAAGCAGCCATCCGGCAATGATACCCAGTACGACTGCAAGCCAGGCTCCGCGGGAGTAGGAGAAATAAAGCGCCACCACCACAACAATCGTTCCTGCTACTGCCAGGTGCCGCACCCCCGGATGCGATGCAGCTCGGTGAACGGCCCACAGCATCGGAACAGCCACAACCAGCAGGGCCGCATAGTTCACGTGATTGCGGAAGAACGGGCTGACGGCATCGTTGATGGCAGCGAAGCGAAAGCCTGACAATGCATGACGCAACAGAGCGATCCCGGTCACGATGAGTATCGCGCTCAGTAAGGGGATGAAAAGCCGTTCAAATGATTTCCGATCGTTCAGGCAAAGCAGGGGTGCAAGAACGAACCCTCCGAGATACCAGCTCTTGGCCAACAGATATTTCCAGGAAACCACCGGATGGCTCGAAAAAAGGACTGTGATCAGGCTCCAGGCGAGCACGGCCCCGAGAAGCAGGAGCAGGGGGTCGGTAAGGGTCTTTCGGTCGAGACGTTCGGGACGATGGGCCCAGACCGCCAGAAAGATAAAGGAGGTGATCAGCATCAGGGGTTCATCGGGAAGGTCCGTTCCCAGGCGTTCATGAAACAGGTATTCGGTCGAGAAGGGGATGCTGAACAGCAACAGCAACAACGAACGCTCCGGACGCTCCCAGAGCAGGATGGACAGGATCAGGGCGAAGGGCGCCAGACACCAGAGGGGTTCGTTCAGTAGGATGCCTGCCCCGATACCGGTCAACAACAGGATGACCGAACCCCAGAAATAGACCGGTGTACGGAGGGCCGGATTCAACGCAGGATGTTTTTACGTTCTCCCACAACGGCGACCAGCAATCCGAAAAGAAAAGCGAGGAACGCCGTCACCACGATCAGGCGCAGGCGTTTGGGTCGGTCGGGAGACATGGCGGGCCGGGCCCGCTCGGCTACGACCAGCACGGCTGGAGGATTTTCAGCCAGTAGTTCATATTCAGCGATCAGCTTATCGAATTCGGCGATTCGTGCGGGAAGGGACCGTAATAAGCTGCTG
>JBJOMF010000298.1:0-3255 GCA_046052505.1 Bacteroidota bacterium
GTGTTCAACAGGAATCACCAGGTTATGACGAACGGTGACAACCTGGGGGGCAACAATTCCGCCACACAGATGAGCATCATCCCTCATCCCGGGGATCCCGCGATTTTTTACCTGTTTACGACCGATGCGTTCGAGAATGATTTCACGGACGGGTACCGGTACTCCGTGATCGATATGTCGCAGGGTGGTGGACTGGGTGCTGTAACGACGAAGAACGTACTGCTGTGGAACAGCTGTTCTGAACGGATGGCCTCGGTACGGCATGCGAATGGTCTCGATGTGTGGCTGATCACGAACGACAACGCCTCCAATATTTTCCGGGCCTGGCTGATCAATTGCAACGGCTTGCAGCCCCTGCCCGTAGTGTCGACCGTCGGCGAAGTGATGAATTCCGGACCGTTGCTGAATGTGGGTGTTCTCAAAGGGAGCCCCGACGGCAAGCAGCTCTGTCAGACCCACTTTCCCATACCCGGTGTCGGGGGCCCCACCCCTTCCAATTTTTTCCAGCTATTCGACTTCAACAATGGTACGGGAGCGATCACCAATGCCAGAAAGATCACGCTGCCGGCAACCCGGTACTTCCATTGCGAATTTTCACCCGACTCCAAATTACTCTATCTAACCCGACAACTGGAAAAAAAGCTGGACCAGCTGGAGGTAACACTCCCCACGGTGAGCGATATCCTGAATTCAAGGGTCAGTTTTGATACCCCGACGGAGTTCTTCGACCTGCAACTGGCCGTGGATGACCGGATCTATCTGAGTCAGTCCAGTTCCTGGCTGGGCGTGATCCGCTACCCGAATCGCAAAGGGACCGCCTGCGGATTCGACCGTAACGGACTGGATATCTTCCCTGGATTTTCTCAGATCGGACTACCTTCCCATATCAATGATATCGTAGGGAACAAGAGCAATGGATTCGACGTCACCATCCTGGATGCCTGTACCGGACAGGTGCGTTTCGAGGCGCTGACCACCCTGGCCCCACCGGTCAGCTACGAGTGGCATTTCGGCGATGGAAATACATCGTCCCTGCAAAACCCCGTACACACCTATATGGATCCGAATCAGGTGTACCGGGTAACCCTCACGGTGCGGTCACCGACCGCCTGCGGCGCTATCACCCGCAGCCGGCAGGTGTTCCCCAGCGGCGTGACCCGGCAAACAGCTTCCTTCACGTTCAAGGATGTCTGCGATTCAGGATATGTTCGTTTCACGAATCAGAGCAGCACACTCAGCGACCCTGCCATCACCTACCGGTGGGACTTTGGCGACGGTACCTATTCGACCGATCTGCATCCGCGGCATACGTACAGCAACGGAAACACCTATACCGTCAAATTGCGATTGTACACCGGGGCCTCCTGCTTCGACGACTCGGTCACGCGCAACCTCAGCCTCGACCCGATCACGATACAGACCCTGCCGGACCAGACGATCGATTATGGCGGGTACGTACAGCTGACGACGACCGGTCCGGCAAACGCACAATATGTTTGGACACCCTCCACCGACCTGAGCGATCCGCGACAACAAAGCCCTGTCGCTCGTCCCAAGGTCACGACCCGCTATTATGTCGTGGCTACGAACGCCGTGAACTGCCGTGCCGAGGACTCCGTACTGGTAACAGTGATCCCGCCCCCCGACGTGGATGATATCTATATGCCGGGCGCCTTCACACCGAACAATGACGGACGTAATGACCGGATTCGCCCGATCGTGCCCCGCAGGTATACCGTGCATGAATTTGCCGTGTACACCCGCTGGGGGCAGAAGATTTTTAGCACCGCGCAGCGGGACCTTGGCTGGAACGGACGGATCAATGATATCCTGCAAGACCCGGCCGTATATGTTTGGACCCTGCATCTCACGGATGCCGATGGCAAACGGGTGGATCGCCACGGAACGTTTGTTTTGATACGCTGAGAACGGTTGAACGATTCGGGAACCATGATGATACGAAACTGTCTGACGAGTTTATTCTTGCTAGCCGGTGCCGCCCATGCCCAGCAGGGACGGCACCTGGAAGCCGGACTGTTGTTGCCCGTTTCCTCGTTCAGTGCGACACACCTGGCCGGGGTAGATCTGTCGTTCCGCTACAGCCACAACCGCTCAGCCCTTGTTGAGAAAACACCCCAAAAACGCTGGAGTTGGACCGCAGAAGGCGGCCTGTCACTTTTTACAGGAACGACCGAACGGGTGGTAGATAATCGTTATAGGTACAAATCCTATGGCATCATTCGCGGATACGCAGGAACGGATTACCGGCTATCGAAACGAATACGATGGCTGCTACAAACGGGTCCCGCCTTGAGCCGGTATGCGGGTAGCTGGCGTTTCAACTGGGGTGCAAGCTTACGTGGCATCGTCGCATTGGAAAGGCGGTGGTACTTGTCACCGGGCTGGGACATGCTCATGGAAACAGGGGCCGATCCCCTCTGGTGGGGAGGACTCCGTGTGGGAAGGAACTTTTGAGCGACTCACTCCGATGCGGCGGCGGCCGTCATGTACTCTCTGTTCAGCCGTGCAATATTCTCGATGGAGATCTCCTTGGGGCAAACAGCCTCACAGGCACCGGTATTCGTGCAGGAACCGAAGCCTTCCTTATCCATCTGGGCGACCATGTTGAGTGCGCGGGTTTTCCGCTCGGGATCTCCCTGGGGCAGCAAGGCGAGGTGGGATACCTTCGCAGATACGAAGAGCATGGCCGAAGCGTTCTTGCAAGCGGCCACGCAGGCACCGCACCCGATACAGGCGGCCGCCGCGAATGCGGCATCGGCCCTGTCCTTTTCGATGGGGATGGCATTGGCATCAACCGGGCTTCCGGTATTCACGGAGATGTAACCGCCGGCTTGAATGATACGGTCGAACGCGGAACGATCGACCATCAGGTCCTTTACCACGGGAAAAGCGTTGGCCCGCCAGGGTTCAACGACGATGGTATCCCCGTCTTTGTAGGCCCGCATGTGCAACTGACAGGTGGTATTGGCCTGCCAGGGGCCATGCGGACGCCCGTTGATATACATGGAGCACATCCCGCAGATGCCCTCTCGGCAATCATGGTCGAAAGCGATGGGCTCCCCCCCTTCCCGGATCAACTGCTCATTGAGCACATCGATCATCTCGAGAAAGGACATCTCAGAGGAGATGTTGCTGACCGGATAGGTCTCGAATCGTCCTGAGTCCTGCGCATTCTTCTGGCGCCATACTTTCAGGGTCAGGTTCATCAGGTAATGTTCCATGGCAAAATGGCTT
>JBJOMF010000299.1:0-3200 GCA_046052505.1 Bacteroidota bacterium
ATTGATTCTAATTATAGATCATGAAACGACTGGTTTTATTTATCTCGTGCCTTCTGCTGTTCTTGCCTGGGTATACCCAGCAGCCCGCACCCAAGGCTGTCTCCGCTGAAATGCGCCAGCAGCTCGACGCGATGCGCAAGGATCTGGCAGACATGGAGGCCGAGTTCAAGCGGGTCGAACAATCCGATCCGGAGAAAGCGGCCTTCCTGCGGAGCCAGATCAGCTCCACGCGGAATATCCTGACCGCGATGGAAAAGGCCGCCGGGGTATCCGGAAGAACCCCGCCGATACCATCGGTGGTCAAGTCGCCAGTTCCGAAAGCGCTTAAAACGACTCCCTCCTCGATCGTGCCAGTAGTACTGAAGCAGTCGGTTACGCCTCCCACGCCGGCGCAGGCCAGGGATCGGCTTTTCTGGTTCAAAGGGAAAAAGGTGAACGACAGTACCCTGATCACGGCACGCAGCACGCTTGTACAGTATTCTAAAAATAAGGGACTACTGATCATTCAACCGGAAATTAAAAAAGATCCGTTTGCATCCATGATCTCTGAGTTGAAAAGGCATGAGTCCCGAAAAGAGGAATTGGCTGAGTTTTTTGAAAAGGCGGAAGATGGATTTCTTTATTATCCCTACATACTTCAGGCATTGGAGGGGTTTGATGTGATTTTCGATCAGTATTCAAAAGTTCTCGGCAACACGGTATCCATCCCGATGAATCCGGATTTTTTTGCATCGCACATCGAGGCTGATCCTTATCTGTCCGCTTCCGGTCATGGCCCACAACCAACGGTGGATTTGTCTGATACTGTGCCGTCACGCTATCTCAGGGATCTGCCCATGTCCGTCGCTCGGACCGATCCGGCCCGTGTCAGGGAAATTCTCCGATCCCGGATCGACAGGGCTGCTGCTCTGTTTGCCGGATTGCCCTCTGTCTCTGATTTTCTTCCGCCCCCACTTCTTGAATTGGGTGCCTGTACACCATGCGACACGGGGTTTTTTAGCCGACAGGCGCAAAAGGAGGAGCGCTGGTTTGACAACTTTTGGGGAAAGGAGAAAGCGGTGCAGGAAGAGCTGTTAATGGTTTACCGAATTCTCTCTATGTCCTCTGATATCGACCGAGACCATTCGATTGAACTCCGGACCGAAGAACTGAAAAATAAGATTTCGGCGAGGATGAAGCAAAAAGAACGAATTCTTCTCGAAAAATACTCGAATAATATCCAGCAGGCGCCTCTCGTGAACCGGATCCTGCTTGCGAACGAACGCCAAAAGCAACTTATGGGTTTCTATGACGAGAGCGATTCTATCGAATCACTCGAGAATACATTCCTCAATCTTTTTACACTGTATGATAAATTCCTTGCGGAACAGGCTAGTCAAAGAAATCACGTACAAATCCTGAACTCCCTCCCTTTGTATTTAGGTCTTGTGCGTCAGGCATTTATTTTGGGGTACAGTGAAGTAAAGGGCAGGCCGATCGATCCCATGTATGAAGAAGCGAAGGCCAGCTATCTGAAATACAATCGTTTTTCGCTTTCTCTGGACTATGATTTCGGCCTGGAACAGCGGTCGTCAAGTAGTGAACTCCAATTTCAGGCAACAGGATCCCTTGGGACAGCGAATAAGACATATATGCGGATCGTACCGGACAGTTGTTGGTTTAAGACTGTATTGTACGATTTCAAAGGGGAAGGAGGAACGCTTAACGATATTTCGATCTATCTCGATGTAAAATCCGGCACCAAATCGTATCGTGATGAGGATAATAAACTGGTTACCCAGTCTTATTCGGGACCCCTTTCATATCCCCTGCTCTTTCCGGATTTTAAAATAGATTTTTGTGACAACAGCCAGTATGATTCCGTGTTCATTACCGGATTTGCGGCTGATGAAAATGTGTTGGCGGCTGGAGCCGTTCATCCAAACGGTCCGTACCGGCAGGATATGCTATATTACTTAAACATGCTATTTTATAGCGATGTATTGCCGAATAAGGCGGCGGATTTTGAAAAAATGGCGACCGATATCATGAACAAAGTGGCTGAGATACAGGCTACGATACCTGCACCTACGGCGCTGGGTCGGCTGAGGCAGGCCTAGTTGGGCAAGCGGGAAAATGATGGTTTTCGGAAAAAGATCAGGGATACTCAGGTATCGCAGCTTGCGAAGATCCCTTTTTATGCATACTCCCGACAGCAGGTGATGACCGATGTGAGACATGATGTGAAAAAAAGGGACGTGGGGACTTGGCGGGTAACCAAGGGTCAGATTCACATGCGGATCGAGCATGAACCGGTTGAATGAATACGCTGTATACGACAATGAGAAAGGGGCCGCCGTGCAGCCCCTTTCTCATTGTAGGAAATTTTTGACTCGTCAATCCCGGTGCACCATGACTTTCGTTGCCCCCAGTCGGATGCCACTTTGGCTGTACAGTACGATCACATAGTTGCCGGATGGGAATACAAAGGAACGGGCCGGAGCATTCCCCGGTGGTGCGAGGTCCAGCTCCATGCCTCCATACGGGTTGCTGGTAACAAAGGGGCGCTGAATGAGCAGCGAACCTTTCTCATCATATACTACGATAAAAGCCTTTCCATCGGGTATATCGTAATACCGTAGCGTGATCCGTCCTGTAGTGGGATTCGGGTAGGCCCAGAGTTTGGTAGACGGCTCTGCTTTTATGACCAGGTCTGAGGAACTATTCGAGCACCCGTTCGGATCGGTGTATGTAAGCCGGTAGGTACCCGCTCCATCGATCGTGATCCCGTTCAATACAGGCCCCTGTTGTAAGGGGTTGGTCAGTTGGGTACCGTTACGGAACCAGCGATAGGTACCGCCAGGGAGACTCACCGATGAAACCAGATTAGCCATACGTCCGGGTATCAGGTTCAGCTGTGTGGCTGATATCGAAACGGACGGGGTCGGGTTGACGTAATAGGATGCAGCTGCAGAGGGCACCGTTGTGCAGAGTCCGATCACCAGCACGCGATAGGTGGCGGCATTTTGACTCATGCTGACGCTGTTGATGGTCAGAGTGGATGAGGTAGCACCGGCGATATTGGTCCAGCTGCTGCCGACCCACTGCTGCCACTGGTAGCTGACCGCATTGGTGGCCGTAACACTGAAGCTGGCATTGGTGCCTTCGCAGAAATAGCGGCTTTGCGGCTGCTGACCGATCACCGGCAGCTGGCCATCGGC
>JBJOMF010000300.1:0-4004 GCA_046052505.1 Bacteroidota bacterium
GTGTCCGGCATCATCGCAGCGGTGCGCGGAAATGGATTGGGGATGGACGGAGTGGCCGACAATGTACGTATCATGAGCCTGCGTGCCGTTCCGGACGGCGATGAGCATGACAAGGACATCGCGCTCGCCATCCGCTACGCGGTCGATAACGGCGCCCGCGTAATCAACATGAGCTTTGGAAAGAGTTTCTCCCCCCAGAAAAAATGGGTCGACGAAGCTGTGCGATACGCCGAAAGCAACGATGTGCTGCTGGTGCACGCTGCTGGCAATGACGCCAAGAACCTCGACACGACATATAATTACCCCTGCCCAGAGCTGCTGGACGGCAGCCGTCCGAAGAACTGGATCACCGTAGGTGCCAGCGGCGATGAGAAGGCCGGCGGAATGACGGCATCCTTCTCCAACTATGGAAAAAATGAGGTGGACGTTTTCGCTCCCGGAGTGCGGATTTACTCCACCGTACCGGGTGGCAATACCTATCAAAATCAGCAAGGCACCAGTATGGCCTCACCGGTTGTGGCCGGACTCGCTGCATTCATCATGTCCTATTTCCCCAATCTCACCGCAGCACAGGTGAAGTCCGTGATCGAAGGGTCGGCCCTAGCGCCTGCCGATAAGGTCCGCAATCCGGGAAATGAGGAGCTGGTACCGCTCTCTGACCTTTGCCGGACGGGTCTGGTGAACGGTTATGAAGCAGCGAAATTGGCCGCAACCGTGACCGGTGAACGAAAAACGGCACCCCCGGTCAAAACGAAAACTCCGGTAAAAAAAGGCTTCTGAGATAAAGTGGCCCGGTCTGAACAGGACCGGGCTTTTTTTTGAGAACTGTACTGAACCTGACTATCTTTCCGCACAATTGAGCTTTTATGCGACGAACACATCTTACCGGAATGGCGCTGGCCCTGCTGATCGCCTCTTGTGGCACCGATGCGGACCGTTCCGGGTCAACATCGTCACAGGACACGCTGACCACCGGCACTGCGCCCCCCCCACTCACCCCGGAAACAGGTACCCCAGCACCGGTTGCTGCACCTCAGGCCGGAGGAACCAAGCTGAACCCGGCTCACGGCGAGGCGGGACATCGGTGTGATATCGCAGTAGGTGCCCCTCTGGATTCCAAACCCGTCCCCACCCCCACGGTCCCGGCTTCCGCTCCGGCAACCGCAAGCCCGGCTCCGGCCACAAAGGATATGGTGATATCGGCCACCGGCGGATCGACCACGATTACGCCCCAAATAAATACACCGCAGCCGACCAATTCAAAACTAAACCCTGCTCATGGCGAGCCGGGGCATCGATGTGATATCGCTGTGGGTGCCCCTTTGGATTCCAAACCCGCCCCTGCAGCCACGGTCCCCGTTGCCGCTCCGGCAACGACAAGTCCGCCCCCGGCCCCCGCCCCGGCTCCTTCGATTACAACCACTGCACCGGGAATGAACCCTGCGCATGGACAGCCCGGGCACCGTTGTGATATAGCGGTGGGCGCACCCCTGAACAGCTCACCGCAGAAAAAAGGGAATTGAGGCCACTTCCACCCACAAAAAAAGCCGCTGTAAGGTAACAGCGGCAATAGGTTCATCAACCGTTTCTTTCATCCCGTCAGTTCGATTTGCGGGAAGGTGATGATGCCTGAGATCGCTTCGCGAGGTTCTGCTGGCCGATCATATCGGCCATGATCTTCACGGCCTGATCGAGGTAAATGTCTTTTTGCAGCCCCTTCAGCCATTGCATGAATCGCTCCTGTTTGGCCTTGTCATCCTGCCAGCGATTGGCATCCTTCGGCAGCGCTGACACATCGAGCTCCCCTTTCAATTTCAGAAGGGTCTCCAATTGACGAACGGTATTTCGCATGTCCTTTTGCTCGGCACGGTAGGCCGCCAGATTCAGTGTGATTTGCTTGTCATTTCGCTTGGATAGCCATTCGGTATTGTCGCGGATCAGCTGGAATGTATTGTCCGACCGATTGCGGACCTGTACCTTTTGTTGCAAGGATTTGATGTCGAATGTGGCATTCCAGGGTGTAAAGGAGGCGCGCGGAATCTCATCCCACGGCAGGGCGTCGGGATCGTCCTTTTCGCGAACGTTGAGGAATTCCATATTATCCGGCAGGATGATATCCGGTTGTACCCCTCTCAGCTGGGTTGAACCGCCGTTGATCCGGTAGAATTTCTGAAGCGTTAGCTTCACTGTTCCCAGGTCGGAGTTGGACATGGAGAAGCCCGTTTCAGGATCCAGGCCAATGTTTCGCTGAACCGTTCCCTTCCCGTAGGTGGAGGTGCTGCCGATGATCACCCCCCGGTTGTAATCCTGGATGGCGGCCGCAAAGATCTCCGAAGCGGAGGCGCTGAATTCATTCACCATCACGGCCAGGGGGCCACTGTAAAGCACATTTCGGTCTTTGTCACGCAACAGACTGGGTTTGTTCTCCCGGTCCTTGACCTGTACGATCGGCCCCTCCTCGATAAAGAGACCAACCATCTGAACCACATCATAGAGGGAGCCGCCCCCGTTGTTTCGCAGGTCGATAACGATTCCATCCACCTTTTCTTCCTTAAGCTTGTTCACTTCCTTGGCCACGTCGATGAAACAGCGGTTCCCGTTCGGCCGGTCGAAATCCGCATAGAATTCAGGTAGAAAGATATACCCGATACGTCCGGATTCGTTCCGAACGATGGCGCTGCGGGCGAAGGTCTCGTCCTGAACGATCTCATCCCGGATCAATGAAACGACCTTTATCGTACCATCCTGCTTCCGGATATGCAGGCGCACCTCTGTCCCTTTCTTGCCCCGAATGATCTTTACCGCATCGGTCACCACATAGCCGGTGAGGTCAACAGGTTCCTCATTCCCCTGACCCACCTTCACGATGACATCTCCGGGACCGATCATGCCTGACTTCCACGCAGGGCTGCCGGTCACGACACTCGTGATCTTGATGGAACCCTCATCATACTGCAGGGAAGCACCGATCCCGAAGAACCGCCCGCTCATCTCCTCATCAAAATAGCGCTTGTCCACCGGCGGAAAGAACTCCGTGTGGGGGTCCATGGTTGTCGTGATGCTATTTACGAACTGGTTGAACTTATCTTCATCCGTGAATTTGTGTTTGTAGCGGTCGAACGTACGGTCCATTAGCCGCTTAACCTTGTCGCGGGCCTCCTGCTCCAGCTCAGCTTCCGACTTCATCACAAAACCCTCTTTCCCTTTGTTCTTTTCCTGGTTCTCAAGGAGGTCAGCAAATCGCTCTAATGTGAGGTATTTCATTTTTTTCCGCCACCGCTCTTTGCGATCATTCAGGCTTGCGGGCGCCTTCAACTTGTCGCCATCCTGCTCCACGGTCTCATTTACCGTGAAATCGAAGGGTTTCGAAAGCCATTCGGTTGCCAGAAGGGCTGATTCTTCCATACGCTTGTGAAAGAGACGGCCGGCAGACAGGAAAAACGCTGCGGGGGCGCCGTTGATCTCATCATCTATCAGGGTCTCGTATTTCCTGAGCTGGTCGATGTCCGATTGCAGGAAGAAATTACGCTCCGGGTCGAGTTCCTTAATGAATTTATCGAATACTTTTTTTGCAAATGCATCATCGATGGCCTGGGGGCTGTAATGCGCCTCTGAAAGCATCTTACCGACCAGATGCAGGATCTCATCATATTTTGTGGGGGGGTCGGCACGGTGTGTACCGGTACCCATGGTACTAACGGCCACAAAGATGCCGGTGGCCATCATCAGGATCAATAGAGGCAGACGCTTCATATCAAAAAGAAAATTTTTTAGTCGAGACATAGTCAAAATTAACGTAAAAACGCTGCTTTTAGGGTGCCGGAACGCTTTTAACAGCAGTTTAGAAAGGCCGGTACGAGGGACCTCCGGTACGCATCATTCGCCAGGGCATTTTTTCACAAGGTTCTTTTTTCTTAATTTTGTAACCCCGCGACCGGTTTTTCTGCCGTCGGGAAATGGTGGCTGTAGCTCAGTTGGTTAGAGCATCAGATTGTGGTTCTGAG
>JBJOMF010000301.1:0-7646 GCA_046052505.1 Bacteroidota bacterium
AAACAGAGCGTCCGTCTATATCTCGCTGGATCAGGCGATAATAATTATAGCCTGGCCGTGGTGTTTCATGTATCAGATTATATTGCTGCTGGATAACAGATTGACCGGCGGCCAGTACGTTACCAATGGTGGTCCATTCCTGCGTATTGGTACTATGCTGCACCAGAAAATCTCTTGAATTAATTTCTGTAGCTGTGATCCAATGCAAGGCGGTACGACCATTCTGGTTTACAGCCATAAAATCCAGCCAGGTAACCGGCAGGGGGGATGTGGCACTTGCCAGTGTCAGTGTATTGAGGGTTGTGGCCGTAAGCGTACTTTGAACATAATCATTGGTTATGTCCGGTGCGTCCGCATAAGCCAACCAGGACGTGCTATTGACACGTACATTCAATCGCAGATCAGCTTCCGGTATTCCGTTAAGAGAAGCGCCTGCATAGGAGAAGCGAACAGAACCTGTAAAAGCAGGAGTGGTATTTGTAAAACTGAAATACCGGCTGATATAGGGACTTGCCGGAGAAGGTGTGATGCTGGTGGCATCGGTTCTTGTGAGGGTGGTGGAAATAAGTGTGATATCGGATGAAGGCGTAAGAGTAAGACCATCATAATGAAAGATCTCACCGGCTTTGATCACTACCGCATCCGCTTCCGACCCCACTGCAAACTGAGCCTGGGTGACCAGAGCAATTAAGCCCATCACTGCAGTAGAAAACGTATGTCTGATCATTGTAATTCTTTAATAATTAAGTCAAAATATTGAAGGCAAGCAATACGACAAATAGAATAAATTCTATAGGATAACCAGATTTTATACTTTTAGATGAAACTGAAAAAGGGGGAGCTGACAGTGGAGAGGCTCTTTGAGATCAATATGGAGGACCGGGATACCAAGGGCAATATGTACGAGTACCTCCTTTCCAAGATTGCCATAGCCGGCAAGAACGGCCAGTTCCGAACCCCACGCCACTTTATCATGATGATGGTGGAAATGGTAAGACCTACCCCGGAGGATATTGTCTGTGACCCCTCAGCTGGTAGCTGCGGCTTCCTGGTTTATGCCGTGAGTCCAGGTGTTGTGAATGACGAAGTGGCGTTTATTTTTTTTTCAGGAGCTGCTCGAATCCGTTCGGTAACTATTGATGTGTTGCATCCGGCAAAATCGAATTAGCTCCGAAGTGTTTACGGATCAAAAAAAATGCCCCATCAGGGGCATACAGTCGTACTATGATAAGCTGCTTATCACTCTCGGAACTTCGACAGCAGCCGCAGTATTTCGAGGTAGAGCCATACCACGGTCACCAGCAGGCCAAAGGCGCCGTACCATTCCATGAACCGCGGGGCCTTCATCTGCACGCCGGTCTCGATGGTATCGAAGTTCAACAAGAGGTTGAAAGAGGCCAGGGCCACCATCAGGATGGAGAAGCCGATGCTCATCGGGGTATTCGAGCTGGTAAGTTCGGTAGCGATGGCCGAACCGGTGATCACATAGGTCAGCCACTGGATGAGATAGAACAAGGCCACGGCCGAGGTGGCCACTACGATCACCATCCGGAACTTGCTGGTCACGCGGATGATACGGAACCGGTAGATGAGGAACATGAGCAGGGTCACCAGCAAGGTCAGAAAAACCGCCTGGACGGGAAGCCCGGGGTAAACGAAATTATACATGGCCGAGATCGAGCCTACAAACAGGCCCTCACAAATGGCGTAGGCCGGGGCCAGAAAGGCGGCCCAGCGCATGCGGAAGGCCATGATCAGCGCCAGCGCCAGACCGCCGAAAACGCCGATGTACATCAGTGGCTTGGGGTCGCTGCCCTTGTAGAACTGGCTCCAGGCCAGCAGGGTGGAAGCGGTCATCAGGGCGATCAGGACCCCGAATTTGTTCAGGGTGCCCTTCAGGGACATGGTATCTCCAATGTTAACGCTGTCGGTCACGGTACCCTGGAAGGTCTTTTCCTGCATCACCGGATTGCTCGATTTGAATAAGGCCATGGCAGATTGTTTTTTTAAAGATAGGGAATCATAGGTATACGCTGTGTTAAAGGCGGGTCGTCTTTTGCAGCGGCCCCTTTAGAAGGGCCAGCGGACAAAGGCTTCCATGGCGGCGTAATGGGTGAGACCGAGATCCGCATACAGGTTGGCCGTGGCGGCGTTTCGCGCTTCGGCACGCTGCCAGAACTCACGGGCATCACTGCCCTGGAAGGGCACCAGGTCCTTCTGCGACTGGTGGATGAAGATGCCAAACCGTTTTTTCAGTACCTGGTCCGGGCTCATGGGGATGGCCATCTCGATCTCGTCGATACTCCATTCCTGCCAGGCTCCTTTGTACAGCCAGAGCCAACAATCGCCGACCCAATCGTCTCCGGCGGCCTTGATACGCTTGAGCGCTTCCAGGACTACCTGAAAGCAAACGATATGCGTGCCGTGCGGATCGGCAAAATCACCTGCACAGTACACCTGATGCGGTTTCACTTTTCGCAGCAGTTCCATGGTCAGTTTGATATCCTTTTCACCCAGTGGCTTCTTCTCGATGGTGCCGGTTTCGTAAAAGGGCAGGTTCTGGAAATGGACCCGGCTTTCATCGATGCCTACGTAGCGGCAGGTGGCCTTCGCCTCGCAGCGACGGATAAGACCCTTGATGGCTCGGATCGAGGGGGTATCCACCTGGTTGGACCTTTTCCGGGCGATGAAACGGCGTGCATCGGCCAGTATCTTACCTGATTTTTGGGTGTCGATCCCCGCGATCTCTTCAAAACCGACCGCAAAGTCCAGGAACCGGGTTACGAATTCATCGGTCACGGCGATGTTGCCGCTGGTCTGATAAGCCACATGGACCTCGTGGCCCTGATCATGCAGCCGCTGAAAGGTGCCGCCCATGCTGATGATGTCGTCGTCCGGATGCGGGGAGAAGATCACCACCCGCTTGGTATGAGGGACCGGCCGTTCGGGATGGCCCGGAAGATTCGCGCCCGGCTTGCCGCCCGGCCATCCGGTGATCGAGTCGCGCAGCATGTAGTACACCTGCAGGTTGATCTCGTAAGCGTCCCCTTTCTCTGCAAGGAGTTCACTGAGGCCATATTCGTTGTAGTCGCTATTGGTGAGGCTCAGCACCGGCTTTTTGAGCCGAAGGGCCATGTTCACTACCGCCTTCTTGATCATCGTGGGTGTCCACTCGCAGTCGCCGGTCAGCCAAGGCGATTTTTTGCGGGTCAGTTCACTGGCTGCCGACTCATCGATCACAAAACAGATATTGTCATGATTTTGCAGCAGGGAGGCGGGCACGTGTTCGGTATCATCCTCCTCGACGGCTTTTTTGATCACTGCGGCCTTGGCAGACCCCCAGGCCATCAACAGGATCTTCTTGGATCGGAGGATGGTGCTGATGCCCATTGTGATGGCCAGTCGCGGTACTTCCGAAATAGTGGCGAACTCGTACGCGTTGGCGATACGTGTGGTGCTGTCGAGGGTGATCAGGCGAGTGCGGGAATAGATCCCGGACCCCGGCTCATTGAAGCCGATGTGTCCGTTATTGCCGATGCCCAGTACCTGCAGATCAATTCCACCGGCTTGCTCGATCTGCTGTTCATACTGACGGCAATGTTCTTTGATATCTTCTTTAGCCGTCTCACCGTTCGGAATATGGATATTCCCTGGTTTGATGTCGATGTGATCGAACAGTTGGGTGCGCATGAAGCGGTTGTAACTTTGCAGGGCCGCTTTGTCGATGGGATAATATTCGTCGAGGTTAAAGGTGATGACATTCCGGAAGCTGAGCTTTTCCTCCCGATGCATGCGCACCAGTTCAGCATACAGCGTCTTGGGAGTGGAGCCCGTGGCCAGTCCGAGCACACAGGTCTCTTTTTTTTTCTGCTTTTCCCGGATCAGGTCGGCGATCTGCCGGGCTGCGAAACGGGAACCCTCCGTTGGGTTCGGAAAGATCTTCACCGGGACCTTCTCAAAACTGTCGGAAAGATCGATCTGCTTGTTGGGCATGGGTCTCGTTTGCACAAAGATAAAAAATCTCTGTTGTAGGAGTTTGCGGAAACATGCGGGTTTGTGCGGGGAATTATGACATGCTGTTCATCAGCGTACAAGGATCTCGTCCACAAATAGCCAGGCCTTGTTACCTGCTCCCGGCGCACCCTCGGGGATGGTTCCCCTGTTATTCACGGATACACGCAGGAACCGGAGATCGGCGGGTTGGCTGAATGCGATCCGTATCGTACGGTCTTCCTGTTCTGTACGTATCGTGCTGATCGGGTGGTAGGTTATTCCGTCCGATGAGCCTTCCACAATCGCACCCGACGGGGCCCAGATCCAGGACCCTTTTTGTTCCAGGTAGCGGATCTCAACGGAGCTTAGCTGGGTCAGCACACCCCAATCGATAGTCGCTACACAGTCCTCTCCGCTGAATCCTAAAAATTCACGTGAGCGGGCCATCCCCTTACTGTTGAGCACCCCATTGACCAATGTAAATGGGCCATCGCCCGGATAGCTGCGGTGTGCAGGTCGTGCCAGCTCGATCTTTTTTCCGGTTGCCAGATGGAATTCAAAATCCTGTCGGATCAGGTTGTCCTGACGGGAGCCATCCCGCTCTGACCAGGCCTGCCAGCTGCCGGTTCCGTTGATGTGTATGGGTCCCGTGTAAGGCAGAGATGCCGGTCCGTTCGGTGGGTCATTTTTATTCGGTGCGTTGCTGAAAAGGATTCGGTCCGATACTGTTCGGCTTTCCAGCTTCCACCGCACACCCGATAAGGAGGGATCCGGTTCCACCGATGCGCGCAGGTCGAAGTAGGCATTGCTCTGATTGGCTCCCCAGCTCCGGTAACGTTCGAGCTGTGCCGGAAGGCGCTTCTCGAAGTGCGTCCACTGGCGAAGCTCCTTTGGAGACCACAAGACTTCACTGAGTGCAGCCATGCGGGGGAAGATCATGTACTCGACCTTGGGAATATTCTTCATGTATTCGGTCCATACGTTGGCCTGAGCCCCCAGTACGTATGCGGCTTCTTCCGGGTTCAATTCCTTGGGTACCGGTTCGTATGCGTAAACCTTTTCGATGGGATTGTAGCCACCGATGGTCACCGAGTCCTCATTCTGGCTCTGGCTGTGGTCGAAATACACGGGATTGCCCGGTGTCATGATAACAGTATGCTTCTGTTTCGCCGCCTCGATGCCGCCGCTCTCCCCGCGCCAGCTCATGACCACTGCCTTGGGTGCCAGACCGCCCTCCAGGATCTCATCCCATCCGATCAGGGTACGACCCTTTGCATTGAGGTATCGCTCGATCCGCTGCACGAAATAGCTCTGCAGTTCGTGTTCGTCCTTCAGTCCCTCTTTTTTCATCCGTTCCTGGCAACGGTTACATTGCTTCCAGTGCGTTTTGGGGCATTCATCGCCTCCGATATGAAAGTACGTCGACGGGAACAAGGCGAGCACCTCATCGATCACGTCCTCCAAAAAACGGAAGGTGGATTCGTTCCCGGCACAGAACACGTCATCAAAGACCCCCCAGGTCTCCTGGACCAATTTGATACGACCGCGTTGCTGCTCCTCGACACTTTTTTTGGAGATCATTCCGGCGGGGATGGCAGTGGCCTTATCAGGAAAGCAGCTCAGCCAAGGATAGGCGGCAATGGCTGCGGAGGAATGCCCCGGCATCTCGATCTCGGGGATCACATCGATATGACGGGCCTTGGCATAGCCAACCACTTCCCGGATCTCCTCCTGCGTATAGAAGCCTCCGTATCGGATGTTGTCGTTCCCGGTACCCGGATACCGGCCGATGATGGTGCCGTTCCGCCAGGCTCCGGTGCGGGTGAGTTCCGGATACTTTTTGATCTCGATGCGCCAGCCCTGGTCTTCTGTCAGGTGCCAGTGGAAGCGATTCAGTTTGTGATAGGCCAGGTAATCGATATACCGTTTGATGAATGACACCGGAAAGTAGTGCCGGCCCACGTCGAGGTGCATACCCCGGTACGTGAAGCGGGGATAATCGAAGATCTGAACGGCTGGAATGTCACGGGCCTTATGCACACCCGTCGGGAACAACTGAAGCAGTGTCTGCACCGCATGGAAGGCGGATTCGTCGAAGTTGGCCTCGATCCGGATCCCGCTGCTGTCTACCCGAAGCGTATAGGCCAGGGCTCCGGATGTAGGCATCCTCTTGGGAAAAATATGGATATCGCCCCGTTTCCCCGCGGCCGCTTTGGTCAGTTTCAACCCGCATTGCCGTTGCAGTTCCGTCCTCAGATAGTCCAACAGCGCCTGACCGCCCGGCTCCGGCATCTGGGTAGATACCGTCAGCTGTTCGCCCGCCCGGAATACTCCGGTGCCTTTGACCACGCTCACGGGCCATGGTATGAGGTTCAGCTCCTGGCTCATGGCTTTTGTTGAAATCAACGTCGGAAGGAATAGCAGCATGGCCAGACGGAAATTGTCAAATCGGTTCATGGGGATCGCTTCTGGTCATAAATATAGGCATCCCGGCCGAGTGGGATACCAACCGCCTACACCGGGGCGGATCAATCCTCCAGCATGCCGTATTTTCCGGCCTGCACCTCCCGGATGGCCTGCTCCACTTCGTCCCAGGTATTCATTACAAAAGGACCATAGGCGGCAATGGGTTCGTCTATGGGCTCACCCGACAGTACCAGTACCACGGAATCGGCCGTAGCTTCCATCCGGATCGCATCTCCTTCGTTGGCGAACAACGCGAAATGGTCCGCCGGCACGGCCCGTTCATTCAGGATCACCGATCCTTCCACGACCAGCATACCGGTGTTGAAATGCGGAGGAAGGGACAGGTCTGTGCTTCCTCCGGCCTTGAGCCGTACATTGTAAACTTCCATCGGCGTGAAGGTGGATGCAGGCCCCTTGACACCAGCGACCGAACCGGCGATCACTTCGATATGCCCTGCCGCATCTGCCAGCGTCACCCGCCCCATCCGTTCCTGCAGGATCTCCTGGTATTTCGGTGGGGTTCTCTTGTGAACGGCGGGCAGATTCACCCACAGCTGAACCATCTGGAAGGGGCCCCCGGTACGACTGAACGATTCCTCATGATATTCTTTGTGAAGGATGCCGGCACCGGCCGTCATCCATTGCACGTCCCCGGCACCGATGATACCCTGGTTCCCTGTACTGTCATGATGCGCGATGCGGCCCTGATAGGCGATCGTAACGGTTTCGAATCCGGCATGTGGATGTACGCCTACGCCCCTAGGCTGTACCGAAGGACCGAAGTCCACCTTCGAGCCGTAATCGAGCATGAAGAACGGGCTCATCCGTTTTTGATCGATGTGCCGGCCGCCCGGAAAGAAGGAATGGACCCGAAACCCGTCGCCCACCATGTGCGGCGGGGGCGGCGGGATAATGTGTGCAATAAGGCGTTTCATCGGTGTGTGTTTACTGTTTCATCGCTCCGGGTGAATATCAGTTGCAAAAGTACCTCTTTATTGTTCGAACACCGGGATGGGGTATTTTACGCAAAGAGGTGAGTGAGTTATATATAAATTAAAATATTTCTAAATGAAACACAAACGAAACGACTAATTTCGAAAATTCAAGATCATACCATGGTCGACCGAAGAAGATTCATACGGGCCTCTGCACTTACGGGCATGGCCGCGGCCCTGGGTCAGCGAGTA
>JBJOMF010000302.1:0-22202 GCA_046052505.1 Bacteroidota bacterium
AGACCTATGAGGAGCTTGCGATCAAGAAAGCCAGTGATTTCGTTCCGGTAGCCTGAGCAGCGCATTGCACCGTAGCGGATCAAACACCGAATTGCCTGAGATGGTGATTGAAATGCTTCCAGGTGGCCATGCTCCACTGCTCATGTGTCAGATGGCCAAATATCGGGTGCCTGTCGGCCACGATCTGATCTTGCGTGAATCGCCCGACAAGTTCCAGTACACGGGCCTTCTCTGTCTGAAAATCCTTCTCCTGTCCGATGGTTACGAATGTACGGTCCGTTGGAAGCCCTCGTTTCCAGGGTCTCTTGTCGTATAATGCTTTTTTGAACAGAGGCATGATAAGCCGCAACATCCAATTTGCCCGCACGGTTCGTATACCAAGGGCAACACCCATTGGTATCTGGAGATGCGCCAGCATCTGGCCGGCATTCATCTTGCCCCAATGAGGCACCGTATCGGAGCTTAGTTTTTCGATCCGGTCGATCGTCTCTTTCTTGACCATAGGGTCGAACAGACTCTTGATCTCCATGGCGAAGCTTTAATGGGTAAGTTAGCCCATTCCGTTCAGGAATCCATCATCACTTCTTTTTTGAAAGCGACTTACGCGGGCTTTCCAGAGCGGCCTGTGCCGCAGCCAGCCGAGCGATCGGCACCCGGAAGGGAGAGCAGCTTACATAATTCATACCGATACGGTGGCAGAATTTCACACTCTCCGGATCGCCTCCATGCTCTCCGCAGATCCCGACCTTTAGTCCGGGTTTGGTCTGACGACCACGTTCCGTGCCGGTGCTGATAAGTTGTCCGATCCCTTCCTGGTCGATTGTCTGGAACGGATCGTCCGGCAGAATCTTCAGCTCAAGGTATCGAGGCAGAAATCCACCTATATCATCCCGGCTGAAGCCAAAACTCATTTGTGTCAGGTCATTCGTGCCGAAGCTGAAAAAATCGGCTGCCCTCGCCATGTATTCAGCCCGTAGGGCCGCCCGTGGTGTTTCGATCATGGTGCCAAAAAGGTAGGGGATCCGCCGCATCCGGAACTGCCTGCACACTTCTTCATATACCCGATCCACGATAGCCTTCTGGTGAATCAGTTCATGCCAGATTACGGTCACGGGTATCATAATCTCGGGGAATGCCTTCTTGCCTGCGCGCAACAGTTCCGCCGTTGCCTCGAAGATGGCACGTACTTGCATTTCCGTGATCTCAGGGTAGCTGATTCCAAGACGCACGCCGCGGTGGCCCAGCATCGGATTGTTCTCATGAAGGGCCAAAACCCTCCGGTTCAGCATGCTCATACTGATCCCCAGCTCACGGGCAAGTGCCCGGAGTTTGTCCTTGTCATGCGGTACGAACTCATGAAGGGGTGGGTCCAACAGCCGGATGGTAACAGGCTGTCCTTTCATGACCTTCAGGGTATCCTTCACGTCTTTCTTGACATACCGGTACAGACCGTTCAGTGCATCACGCCGTTCCGCCTCTGTCTTGCTGACGATCATCTTGCGGAGTTGGAAGAGGGGCTCCTCGCTGCCTTCCCCATAGAACATATGCTCGGTTCGGAACAGGCCGATCCCCTCTGCGCCGAATTTCACCGCCTGAAGCGCATCGGCCGGGGTTTCGGCATTCGCGCGTACACCGATCTGTTTGATGCGGTCTACCAGTTTCATCAGGTCTTTATAACTCCTGTTTTTATCGATATCGATGTCCACCAACGGCAGGCTTCCCTGATAGACCAGCCCGCGTGTACCATTCAAACTGATCCAATCACCCTCCCGTATTATCGCACCGGTTTTGGAATGAAAGGTTCTGCTATCTCCGTGGATCTCGATGTCATTACATCCTACGATGCAGCATTTCCCCCAGCCACGGGCCACAAGGGCCGCATGCGAGGTCATACCGCCCTTTGAGGTGAGGATGGCCTGCGCTTTGTGCATCCCGTCCACATCCTCCGGGGAGGTTTCTTCCCGTACCAGGATCACCTGTTCCCCTTTTGCGGCCCAGGCAACGGCATCTGCCGAGGAGAAGACAACACGCCCCCGGGCCCCGCCCGGACCGGCGGGCAGCCCTTTGGCGATCACCGGGGTGGTGATCTCAGCCTTGGGGTCCAGCATGGGAAGCAGCAACTCCACTAGTTGCTGGGGGGCCACCCGTTGCACGGCAATTCGGGCATCGATCCTTTTTTCCCGGTACATTTCAGTGGCCATACGAACGGCGGCGATCCCGTTCCGTTTCCCGACCCGACATTGCAGCATGTACAGTCGGCCCCGTTCGACGGTGAACTCGATGTCCTGCATGTCGCGATAGTGTCTCTCGAGCCGGCGCTGGTACCTAAAAAGCTCTTTGTATAATTTAGGCATGCGCTTTTCAAGGGTGGTGAATTGTTCGCTTTGCGCATTTTTGGAATACTCATTTATGGGTGCCGGCGTCCGGGTACCGGCCACTACATCCTCTCCCTGCGCATTTAGCAGGTATTCGCCGTAGAACCGGTTCTCCCCGTTTCCCGGGTTGCGGGTAAAAGCCACGCCGGTGCAGCTGTCTTCCCCCATGTTGCCGAAAACCATCGCTTGTACGTTCACGGCCGTACCCCAGGCATCCGGGATCCGTTCGATCCGTCGGTATTCCCGGGCCCGTTTTCCGTTCCAGCTGGCGAATACTGCGCCGATGCCGCCCCAGAGCTGCTCCATGGGATCGGAAGGGAAGGCTTTGCCCAAAACGTTCTTCACCGTCCTTTTATAATCATCCACCAGCTCTTTCAACTCCGCTGCGGTCAACTGCGTATCGTTTTGGTAGCCGCGCCGGTGTTTCACCTGTTCCAGTTTCTCATCCAGCACTTTTCGGATGCCCTTTCCCTTGGGTTCGATACCGGCTGCCTTTTCCATGACCACATCGGCATACATCATGATCAATCGCCGGTACGCATCGTAAACAAAGCGGGCATCGCCGCTTTGCCGGATCAGGCCTTCAAGAGTTTCCTCGTTCAGCCCGATATTCAACACCGTCTCCATCATCCCCGGCATCGAACGACGGGCCCCCGACCGAACAGATACCAGCAGGGGATTGTCGCGGTCACCGAATTTCTTTCCTGTGAGCTTTTCCATCCTGACCAGCGCCTCCTGTAACTGTTTCGCCAGCGTTTTCGGGTAGGAGCGGTGGTGCTCATAGTAATACGTACAGACCTCCGTGGTGACGGTGAAACCGGGGGGAACGGGTAAACGCAGGTCGTGGTGACCGGCCATTTCGGCCAGGTTAGCTCCCTTTCCTCCAAGGAGATTTTTCATGGATTCATTACCATCGGCCCGGCCACCACCGAAGAAGTAGATGTATTTGCCGGATCTTTTAGTACGGGGCATCGGTGTAGGTTTACCCGGCAGAGATACGCCAAGCGGCAGGGTCCGGCTATGCAGGACGTCACATCCCGACTTGATTTTCATCAAGAGGCCTACTGAGCATACCGGGAGGAAGTGAAGTGCTCAGGGCTGTTCGAAATAAGGGATCTCCTCGTTGTTTATAGGATCCTTCTGCTGCCAGTAGGTGAGGGTCACATGCTGGCCATCCCGGGTACGCAGCTGGCGACCGAAAATGGCATTGACCCAGTTGAACGTGTAATCTGTGACCCCTAGTGTCACCGTTACTGGTTCCGGAGCGGGTTCGGGTGCTGGAGCATCTGCACCGGCCGGTGCCGCGGCCGTTTTGGGTGGTGGGGTGGGGGCCGTAACGACTGTATAGCCATTGAACTCGAGAATCGTTTTCAGGAATTCGAGCCGGTCGGGACCCACGTTCCGTTCTACGATCCCGCATTTGATGCCGTTCAGCTCCTCGAATTCGTGATTTTTATTCAGTGCCATGATGTGTCTGATCGTTTCGTTCGTTCCCGGATCATCCGGTAATGGAAATGATGTAGTCATAAAGCCATCCCAGCAAGCCTCCTGCTAGGATACCGGTACAGCATACGAGCAGCCCCAGTCGTACCGGTGATGACAGTTTCACCGGCTCAATGGGATCCTCGTTCTTTTCCATGAAGACGGACCGGACCACCCGCAGGTAATAGTACAGGGACAAGACCATATTCAGTGCAGCAAAAAGGATGAAGGGAAAGTTGCCCTTCACACTTCCGGCCGTGAGCAGGAAAAGTTTTCCGAAAAATCCGGCCGTAGGGGGGATCCCTGCCAACGAGAACAGCGACAGGGTAAGTACCCAGGACAAAAAGGGATTGGTCGCGTAGAGGCCGCGATAATCGGAGATCTTTTCCCGTCCCGTCTGCTGGGCAATCGCGTCCACCACCCCAAACGCCGCCAGATTGGAAAAGAGGTATACAAGCAGGAAGTAAACGACGGATCGGGTCCCTTCAGTTGTTTGACCACTGATGGCCACCAAAATGAATCCGACCTGGGCGATGGAGGAAAACGCCAGAAAGCGTTTCATGTTCGACTGTCGCATGGCGAACAGGTTGCCGATCACCAGAGTGCAAACCGCGGTCAGTACCAGTACCAGATACCACAGTGTTGCGGCAGAAGGGAACACCCGGTACAGGAAGGACAGAAAAGCGAATGCGATCGCGCCCTTGGAGATAACCGAAAGGAAAGAGGTCACCGCCACCGGTGATCCTTCATATACATCCGCCGTCCAGAAGTGGAAGGGTACGATCGATAGTTTGAAAGCGAAGGCAGCGAACAGGAAAAGGAAGGCCAGCACGTGCAACGGGCTCCCGTCCCACTGACCGGCCAGTACCGCAAGATCGATGGTGCCGGTCGCCCCGTAGAGCAGTGAGATCCCGAACAGGAGGATGCCGGAGGAGAACGCGGAGGACAGGATCAGTTTCATGGCTCCTTCGGAGGCCCGTTTCCGGTCGAGGTCGAAGTTGGCCATGGCCGCTACGGGGATACTTGCCAGTTCGAGGGCCAGATAAAATAGCAGCAGGTTGCCTGCCGATAACAGCAGGAACATTCCCAACAGGGCCGATAGCATCAGCAACAGGAATTCCGGTAGATGGGGTGTGCGCCGCAGCCAACCACTGCATACCAGAGAAAGCAGGTAGACGCCCAGATTGAGCAGGTTCTTCTGCAGCACGATCAGGGGCGTGGTCAGGTACATAGTACCGAAGAGCTGACCTTCGAGATTAAAGAAAAATCCTGCTATGAAATTAAGTAGGAGGAGGGTCTGCGCCAGGGGTAGCAGGATTTCATTTCGCATACCCCGGCCGATCTTGATGAAGAGGAAAAAGAAGATGAGCACGGTCAGCGACAGCTCCGCTTTCATCAATTGTAGGAATTCAGTCAGCATCATGAGTTTATCTTTCGGTTCCGGCGAATTTCGTTTTGGGGGTTAGGGTTCAATCCGTTTCATGATCATGGTGGCCGGCTCCCGAAGCAGTTCATAGAGCCATCCTGGTGCCAGTCCGATCGCGAGGATACCTGCCAACAGCAGGATGACCGCGATCCGTTCATTCCAGGCCGCATCGATGGACCTTGTCGGTTTTTTGTCCGGAGAGGCGGCAATCTCCTGTGGTATTGACAGCGGTCCCATCATTACTTGCCCTACGGCCCGCAGGATATACACGGCGGTCACCACGATGGACATCGCTGAGGCGATGGTCGCGATCCGGTGAAAGGCTCCGCTCCGCTCCCAGGATCCCATGAATACGGTCATCTCGGCCACGAAACCGCTGAGGGCGGGCAGTCCCAGCGAGCAAAGGCCCACCAGGAAGAATACGGTGCCGGTGAAGGGCATCACCTTCAGCAGTCCGCCCATTTCGCCCACCATCCGGGTATGTGTCCGCTCATAGATCATACCGATGACGGCGAAGAATAGGGCCGTCATCAGACCATGAGACACCATCTGCATCAGGGCTCCGGTGATGGCGGTCTGTGTAAGCATGCCGATCCCCAGCAGGCTGAAGCCCACGTGGCTTACGGAGGAGTAGGCATTGATGTATTTGAGGTCGCGCTGCATCATCGTGGCGAATGCGCCGTAGAGTATGGCAATGGCCGACAGCACGATGATTAGGTCGCCATACTGCCGGGCTCCCTCCGGTAAAAGCCAGGTGGCTACGCGCAGGCATCCATAGCCACCCAGTTTCATGGAAATGCCTGCGAGGAACATCGAACCTGCTGTAGGAGCGGATGAATGTCCGTCCGGTACCCAGGTATGCAGCGGGAACAGGGCCGTGAACACGCCAAAACCCACGAAGAGCAGGGGGAAGGCGATCGCTTGCAACTGCCCGGTGAAGGTGTGTTGCGACAGTGTCAACAGGTCGAAGCTGCGACCGGCATTGAAGTAGAGAACCAGAATGCCCACCAGGATGAGTGCCGAACCACCCATCAGCATCAGGGCCAGTTTATTTGCACTGTATTCCTTGCGGCCGCTTCCCCAGATGCCGATCAGCAGGTATTTGGGTATCACCGAGATCTCCAAAAAGAAGAACAGGATGAACAGATTCAGGGAGATGAAGAAACCATAGGCGCCCAGGGCCAGCAGCAGCAGCAACAGGTAGAATTCGCGGGTCATTTTCTTCACATGCCACGAAACCAAAACCCCCGCCAGAACCACCAGGGCGGTAAGCAGGATCATCGCCACGGAGATGCCGTCGACCCCAAAATGAAACTGGATATTCATCGAGGGAATCAGCGCATACTCCTGCTCAAATAACATGACGGCGTCTGGCTGGGTGGCTTTTTCCGAGCGGAAGGCCAGGAACAGCACGATAGCCAGACCGAGTTGCAGCACCGACCCCGCCAGTGCGGTCCACCTGACCTGGTCGCGGTTACGGGCTACCAGTGTCAACAGGGCGGTGAGCAGGGGTGCGGCTAACAGGATGATCAGGTTCATGCGTTGCGAATATCTTTTTAGTGAGGTTTACCAGCCTCCGTTCAGCACATAAATGAATAAAACCGCCAGCAGTACAACCCCTCCTAAAAAATAGAGGGCATAGTCCTGCACCCTGCCGGATTGCACCCGCTTGATGCCTTCGGCCAGGGCGCGGGTAAGGTTCCCCGACATATTCACGAGTCCATCGATCACATTCCGGTCGAACCAGGCGGCCGGCCGGCCTATGAACTGGAACAGTATTTTTCGTGTCACGAACAGGTAGGCCTCATCGATATAGAACTTATTTCGGGCAGAGCGGTACAGGATTCCGAGGCCGGTGGCCATACGGGCCGGTCGATCATTCTCTCCCTTGTAGAGCCATGCGGCCATTCCGATCCCGGCCAAGCCCAGGGCCACGGGAGCAGCTGAGAAGGACCAGTCGAAATGGGAGGGCAGCGGTCTGCCATCTGCACTCACGAACGATCCGAAGGGAATGAACCCCGCCGCAGCGGCGCCAACGGACAGTAAAACCAGTGGCACCAGCATGGTCATGGGTGCTTCTCCGTGATGATCACCGGGTAGGGTTGCTGGCTTTTGCCAGAAAATGCTGAAGTAGAGCCGGAACATATAAAAGGCTGTAAGTCCCGACGTGAAGAGGGCGATCCAATAGATCGCGGGGTTGCCCTGCCAGGCGGCCAGCAGGATCTCCTCCTTGCTGAAAAAACCGGCGAAGGGAGGTATCCCGGCGATCGCCAGACAGGCGATCAGGAATGTGATATGGGTTACCGGCATGTGTTTTCGGAGACCGCCCATCTCACGCATCTCATTGCTGTGCACAAAGTGGATCACGGCACCCGCACCCAGGAACAGCAGGGCTTTGAAGAGGGCATGTGTAACGAGGTGGAACATCGAGGCGGTGTATCCCAAAACGCCTTCCGGTCCCGGACCACTCACTCCCAATGCGAACATCATGAAACCGATCTGTGACATGGTCGAGTAGGCCAGCACACGTTTGATATCGGTCTGCGTACAGGCAATCAGCGCGGCGATCACGGCCGATACGGCACCGACCCATCCAATCAGCTCCAGTACCGCGGGCGTGGCAAATGAGAAAACGGGAAACAGGCGGGCCACCAGGTACACACCGGCCACGACCATCGTGGCGGCATGGATGAGCGCGGACACCGGGGTCGGACCTTCCATCGCATCCGGCAGCCAGACATGCAGCGGGAACATGGCACTCTTTCCGGCTCCGCCCATAAAAACCAGCAGGGCGCCCCAGCTGATCGCAGAGAGTCCCAGAAACTGGGCGGCCGCCCCCTGTTGCAGGGCCGGCGAGGCCGGATCGGTGAGGGTATCGATCAATTGCCGAAAATCCAGCGTGCCCGATGTTTGCGAGAGGATCAGGATGCCGATCAGGAAGCCCAGGTCGGCGAAACGAGTTACGATGAAGGCCTTCTTGCTCGCGGCTACCGCTGCGGGCTTGTCAAAGTAATACCCGATCAGCAGGAAGGAAGACACACCCACCAGCTCCCAGAATATGTAGATCTGAAAGAGATTGCCCGACAGGACAAGCCCCAACATCGAAAACGTGAAGAGGCCGAGGTAAGCGTAGTAGGTGGCAAAGCGGGCTTCCCCTTTCATGTAGCCCAGGCTGTACAGATGGACCATCAGCGAAACGAGCGTGACGACCACCAGCATCATCACGGAGATGGGATCGATCAGCAGGGTCATGTCGATGGACAGCCGTTCGGAAAATACCAGCCAGGTATATTGCAGGGGAACATGCGTGGGATAGGCGCCGTTAACGGGGCCGGTCGCGATGAAGTAATCCCAGGCCGTATACAGGGCCAGCCCCGTAGATACTGTCAGCAACAGCGTTCCCCCAAGGCCTGCCCGGTGCCCGAATAGGGTCTTGCCGAACAGCCCCAGCACCACGAAACCAGCCAGAGGCAGGATCGGAATCAGTATGATAAGGACTCCTTGCGGCATAGGTCAGTACTTTAATTCCTCCGCCTGCTCCACGTCGATCGATCGGTGGCTGCGGTACAGGTTGATGATGATCGCGATGGCCACGGCCGCTTCAGCGGCAGCGATAGCGATGATGAACACGGTAAAGAAAAGCCCGTCGAGACGGCCCGGCCAGAGATATTTGTTAAATGCGATGAAATTCAGGTTCACACTGTTCAGGATCAGTTCGATGCTCATCAGCATGGTGATCAGGTTCCGTCGGGTGAGGAATCCGTACACGCCGATGAAGAACAGCGCAGCGCTGATGAAAAGCAGGTGGTATAGTCCGGGTTCCAGTGTCATCGGGTTCATGTATTCGGTCAGGTTGGTGTATCGCGGGGCGTGGTAGCGCCGGCACGATGATTCATGGTTCAGGTCTTTCGGTTTCGGGCCGTTCCCGCATTGCGATAACGATGCAGCCGATCATCGCTGCCAGCAACAGCATCGAAATCACCTCGAATGGCAGGGCGAACCCTTCGGCACCAACGCCCAGCATCCGCTCCCCGATGGCCCGAACACCGGGTGCGGGTGTTTCCGGCGCCAGGACGAAGGGGTGTTTTACGATCTGCAGCATCACCAGGGCCAGCGCGCAGAATACGGCCAGGGCAGCAAAGACCATTCGTCCCAACCGCTGTTTCGGCAATTTCTCTCCGGCCTGCTGGGTCAGAAAGATGGAAAAGATGATCAGCACGACGATGCCGCCTACATAAACAACCACCTGCACAGCTGCAATGAACTGGTAGTCCAACCAGAAGTAGATCCCGGCCACGCCGATCAGGCTGAACAGCAGGAATAGTGCCGCCCGGAACAACTGGCGGGTGGTGACCGACAGCAAGCCGCAACCCAGAGTCAGGGCGGCCAGCAGGTAAAATATAATGGTATATCCGCTCATGTCATCTTTTCAATAAGGTCATTCCACGCCCTCCATGATCCGGGATCCGGGCAGGTTCAGCACCTTGATCAGCTGGTTCCGGTCGAATACGCTGTGTTCAAAGGTCTGCGCCATCTTGATGGCATCAGAGGGGCAGGCTTCGATACAAAGGTTGCAAAGAGTGCATAGCTCCAGGTGGTACACCAGTTTGTCGATCGCCTTTTTCTTCCGGCCATCCGGTTGGGGCTCTTGTTTGGTGATCACCTTGATGGTACCGTTCGGGCAGGCGATCTCGCATGCCTGGCAACCCGTACAGCGGTGCTCGTTTGTGTCGGTATGCGGCATCACCACTTCCCCTTTAAAGCGTTCCGGCAACTGGAGGGTATCCCGGTTGTCCGGATACTGCTGGGTGATGATTTCCTTGTGATGCGTGAAATAGTACATCGTTCGCCGCATCCCTTTGAGCAGGGAACGCAGGGCGGACCATATATCCTGTATGTATTTTATGATGAACATACTTTTAATCGGTTCGGCCTCTTTTTATCAGGTATGCTCCGGTGAGGCACAGGAGCAGTCCGGCGAGAAGAAAATTCACCTCAACGGACCGCCCGCTCACCTTCAGGTATCCGTTGTATCCGATCAGGAACAATCCGCTCAGGGCGACGACTGTTCCCAGCAAGGTCTTCCAGTTCCTCATCCCTGTCTGTTTGCCCGAAGGTCATTCGGGTCAGAAATGCCAGCCCAGAATGGCCATAAGCGTCACCAGCAGGAGGTTGATCATGCTGATGGGCAACAGGTATTTCCATTCCAGGGTCAGCAGCTGATCGATACGAAGCCGCGGGAATGTCCAGCGGAACCACATGATCAGGAATATCAGTGCGAATGTTTTACCAAAGAACCAAATGCTTGACGGGATGTAGTCCATGACCTCATTGAAACCCGTCCAGTTTCCGATATGCAAGGGCATCCATCCGCCAAAGAACAAGGTGGCTCCGATCGCACATACGATGAATACGTTTACATATTCAGCCAGGAAGAAGAGCGCGAATTTCATTCCGGAGTATTCGGTATGGAATCCTGCGGTCAGCTCCGATTCGGCTTCCGCCAGGTCGAACGGGGCCCGGTTGGTCTCGGCCGTTACGGCAATAATGAAGATGATGAATGCGATGACGGCCGGTATATGTCCCTTGAAGATCCACCAGCCGTCGGCTTGCGAATGGATGATATCGGATACCTGCAGGCTGCCCGTCAGTACCACGATGACCAGGATCGAGAGTCCGGCCGAAAGCTCATAACTGACGATCTGGGCTCCGCTTCGCATGGCACCCAACAGGGAGTATTTGTTGTTGCTGGCCCAACCGGCCATCAGGATGCTGATCACCATGATGGAAGATACCGCGCTCACGTACAAGACACCGATGTTGAGGTCCCAAAGCTGCAGGTCCTTCGCAAAAGCGATCGGTGCCAACAGCAGCATGGCAACGATCATGGCGAGGAAGGGGGCCAGGTTGAAGAGCATTTTATCGGCTCCCCAGGGTGTCATTCCTTCTTTCACGATCAACTTGATCGTATCGGCGAGCGACTGCAGCACTCCCTTTGGACCGACCCGGTTCGGACCGAGGCGGATCTGCATCCAGGCCGATACCTTTCGTTCCATGAGTACCAGGATCAGCCCCAGCACGGCGAACAGTCCGATCACGGCGATACCGGCCAGAACCATTTCGATGAGAAGGGTCCAAGTAGGATCGAAACGGCCGCTGAGCCATTCATGGATCTCATTCACTATGTACGAAAAACTCCACATGCGTATTCATAGTTCCGGGCAGGTGGCCCGAGGTTCATTTATCGGTCGATATCCGGTATCACCAGGTCCAGTGTACCCATCATCGCTACGAGGTCACCGATCTTACTGCCCCGGGCGATATGATTCAGCACGGAGAGATTGGAAAATCCCGGTGATCGGAATTTGATGCGGTACGGGGTGGTACCTCCCTCACTCACGATGAAAACACCCAATTCCCCGCGCGCGGTCTCTACCCTCGTATAGAACTCACCCTTTGGTAATTTCAACACGGCCTTGGTCTTGGCCTGAAAATCCCCTTCGGGGATATTGTCGATCAGTTGTTCCACGATCCGGATCGACTGGTGCATCTCTTTGAGTCGTACCAGATACCGGGCAAAAGAATCGCAACCGGTCTCCAGTACCTCGTCGAACGCTACTTGGTCATAGGCCTCATACGGGTAGATTTTCCGGATATCGCAGGAGACACCGCTCCCTCGGGCGACTGGCCCGGTACAGCCATAGGAGATGGCGTCTTCCGGACGCAGGATACCGATGTTCTTCATCCGGTTCTGAAAGATGATATTCCCGGTCACCATCTCGTCATACTCGTGGATCTTCCGCTTGTAGAGCTGCAGGAAGTCCTTGACCCGTTGCTGGAAGTTGGGATGGATGTCATGCATCACCCCCCCCGGTACCATGTAGTTCATGGTCAGTCGTGCGCCGCAGGTCTCCTCCATGATATCGTTGATCGTCTCCCGCTCGCGGAATGCATGGAAAAAGGGGGTGAAAGCGCCCAGGTCCATCGCCATGGCGCCCCACCACAACTCATGTGAGGCGATACGGGTCAGTTCATCCATCAGTACGCGGATCACACGGGCCCGGGGCGGAACCTCCACCTGCAGTCCCTTTTCCACGCAGCGGGCGCAGGCGTGATTGTTGATATGGGCCGACAGGTAGTCCATCCGGCTGGTGACATAGATGAACTGCCGGTAGGTGAGGCTCTCGCACATCTTTTCAATGGAACGGTGGATATAGCCCAGGTGCGGTTCCACGTTGCGGATGGTCTCCCCGTTGAGCGTAATCACCAGGTGCAGGACGCCATGTGTGGCGGGATGCTGGGGGCCTACGTTTATCACGAAGTCTCCATCGCCGTTAGCCACGTCGTCCGGGTGTTTCACTATCTCGGTTTCTCGGTACATTGTTTCTTACAATCGGATCATATTGACGGGGTCCTCAAAATCCTTCCGCATGGGATGTTTGCCCTCCCACCCATCGGGCAGGATCAGCAGCCGCAGGTCTGGATGGTGGAGGAACTGCACCCCGAACATCTCATAGACCTCCCGTTCGTGAAATTCCGCCGTCCGCCAGATCCCGCTCACCGATTCGACAGCCGGCTGGCTGCGGTCCAGTTTCAGTTTGACCACGACCTGCCGGGTGCGGTCCTCCGTTGACGCTAGGTGATATACCAGGGTCAGATGGGTCTTCCAGTCGATGCAGGTAAGGCAAAACAGATAATCCAGCTGAAGCGCAGGCTCCTGCCGTAACTGGCCGGCGGCAGCCAGCCAGTCGGGGGGCTCCAGATGCAGGGTCACAAATTCACCCGCCTCCTCGAAGGTTGCAGACGGCAGCAAGGCGCCCAACGTCGTTTTCCAGGCTTCGGCTGTCATATCAATGGCCGGCTTTTATTTGTTCTCGGGTCAGGCCACGCTTGATCTTGTCTTGCAAGGTCATCAGGGCATGCAGCAGGGCCTCCGGTCGCGGCGGACAACCCGCCACATATACATCTACCGGTATGACGTGATCGGCTCCCTTGACCACGGAATACGTATTATAGAAAAAGGGGCCACCGCTGATGGCACAGGCACCCATTGCGATAACGTATTTGGGGTCGGCCATCTGGTCGTACAGTCGCTTGAGTACCGGAGCCATTTTGTTCACGATCGTGCCGGCGATGATGATCACATCGGCCTGACGGGGCGTGGCCCGTGCCACCTCAAAGCCAAACCGGGAGAAATCGTATTTGGCCGAGGCGGTAGCCATCATCTCGATACCGCAGCAGCTTGTGGCGAAGGTCAGCGGCCAAAGGGAGTTGGAACGAGCCCAGTTGATCAGGTCGTCCAGCTTGCTGAGCGCTACATTGGCGCCGGTCATGGCGTGCACCTGTCCCGGAAAGTCACTGGTATTTTTTGTCAATTCCGACATGTCTCCCTGCTCATTAAACATTTATACTGCTTAAACCTGTTTTACATCCATTTCAACGCACCCTTCCGGTGCGCATACAGGAAACCCAGGAACAAAATGAAAAAGAATATGACGATCTCAATGAGAGCGACCCATCCCGCCTGCTTGGCCACCACCGCCCACGGGTACAGGAATACCAACTCCACGTCAAATATCAGGAAGATGAGCGCGAACAGGTAATATCCCACATTGAGCTGGATCCAGGTCTTTCCCTGGGTCGGAATACCGCATTCATAGGGTTCGCCCTTCTGTTTATTCGTGGTCGGCTTCAGCACGAAACGGGAGAGGAGGGTGGCGATGCCGGAAAAAGCGATGGCGGAAACGATCAGAACAATGAGCGAGGCAGCTCCCATACCCGTTTTGATTTATACGAATATAGGAACAAAGGCCTAATAACGTCGCCGGGAAAACGCCCATTCAGGGAATCACGACCTACCCATAGAGTTCCTGACGGATGGCCTTACGGTCATAGCCCAATTCCAGGATGTGGGTCCGGGCGTCATCGATCATTTGCTTCCATCCGCAGAGCAGGAAGACCGCTTCCGGCCGGTCGCTGCATAGCCTTTGATAGATGGCGTGAACATACCCGTGATGACCTTCCCAGTGCTCGCGCGACAGGGTGGGATAGTAATGAAAACCCGGCAGCGTCGTTTCCAGCTCCCTGAATTCATCATAATAGAGAAGGTCTTCCCTGTTGCGACATCCGAAAACGAGGTGCAGTTTCCGGAAAGGCAGCCGCTTCCGGGCAATGTGCCGGATCATACTGCGAAACGGTGCGATGCCCGTGCCGGTGCAGATCAGGAATAGATCCTTGTCAAGATCCGGTGGCAGGGAGAAAACCCCCTGTGGGCCTCGAAATATCAGGGGGCTACCTACACCGATCTCATGGAACAGGTATTCCGTTCCCGCGCCGTCCTTGGCCCGTGCGATCAGCAATTCGAAAGTGTTCGACCCGTCAGGAGCGGAGGCGATCGAATAGCTTCGCAGCCGCTTGTTGGGCTTTTCGTGTATCGGCAGGTCGAGGGTTACGAACTGCCCCGGGATGAAGTCAAACTGCGTCACATCCGGTACTTCGATCCAGAAACTTCGGGTATGAGGGCCGTGGTCGGCGATGCGGATCACGTTACCTTGCCGCCAGGGTTGCAATGCCATGTAGCTGATTTGGGCTGCAAAATTAAGTAGGGAGGGCCGTTCCTGTTTGCTAAGGCCGGAATAGTTCCGGCCAAAACGTTTTGGAAGCAACGGTTTGTCATTTTACATTAAAATCCGGGAATAATGAACCCGGTTGTCCCTAATTGGTTAAATTACATATCCATTTTCATGATTTTAAATGATACCCACCATGCTAGTTCGATCGGCCGTGGCAGCCTGTATGCTCATTGCCTTCTGGTCCTGTAAGCAGCAAACCCCAGCGCTCGAAAATGAAGCGCAGGCCGACGGCCTCGATCAGGCCATGCGGCAGGAGTTCCGCATGACCCGGGACCCTCAGACCGGCACGATCCCCCGGGAGAGGCTGGCAGATGCCAAAACGTATATGGAGTCTTTGACCGGGCAAGGTGGGCGTGTCAATAACCTGACCTGGCAAGAGCGCGGCCCCAACAACGTGGCAGGCCGCACCAGGACCCTTCTGGTCGATAAACGCGATGCCAGCGGGAACACGGTCTTTGCCGGATCGGTAAGCGGGGGCATCTTCAAGACCACCAACTTCAACAGTCCGGCACCCACCTGGTCCATTGTGAATGATTTTCTGCCGAACCTGGCCATCTCTGTGCTGGTCCAGGACCCCGTCAATCCCGATACTCTTTTCGCAGCTACGGGCGAAGGCTGGTTCAATTATGATGCCGTTCGCGGGGCCGGTATTTATAAGAGCACCAACGGCGGTGCCACCTGGAGCCAGTTGGCCTCCACGACCGGCTTCGAGTATGTTCAGGATTTCGTGATCGACAACAATGGAAATTTTTATGCCACCCTGCGAAACCTCACCACCACCAACCGGGGTGTCATGCGTTCCACCAACCGGGGACAGAGCTGGACACAAGTCCTCGGGTCCCCGTTGCCCGGATTCATCACCGGACGGGCTGCCGATCTGGAAGTGGCTTCCAACGGCGATCTGTACGCCAGTCTGGGAATTCTGAGCCGCACGGTCGTACTCAAGTCATCCTTTGCCGCCAACGGTGCCAATACCGGTGCAGCAGGCACCTGGGTGGATATCACCCCGCCCGCTCCATCTGTGACGCAACGGGCCGAGATCGTGATCGCCCCTTCCGACCCGCAACGTATTTACGTGCTGCTGCAGGACAGCACAAGCTCCCAGGTACTAAATATGTACCGATCGGTAAACGGTGGCTCGAGCTGGACCAATCTCATCCCGCCATCCGCCTTGAACAATGGGGCCAACTCACAGACCTGGTTCAATCTCATCGGGGCCGTGGACCCGACCAATCCCAATATCCTGGTGGTCGGTGGACTCAACCTGGCCCGCTCCCTAGACGGGGGTGACAACTGGACCACTATCAGCACGTCGGGAAGTGTACATGTCGACCAGCACGCACTGGTGTTTACCAGTTCCTCCTCCCTGCTTGTTGGGAATGACGGAGGCGTTTACCATTCCACTAACATCAACTCCGGCACGCCGACCTTTCAGGTCAAGAATACCGGATACAATGTGACCCAATACTATGCGTGTGACCTCCATCCCAGCCAAACGAATTTCTTCCTGGCCGGTTCGCAGGATAACGGCACACAGCGGTTCATCAGTGCAGGCATCAACACGACCACCAACGCCTCGGGCGGAGACGGCGGGTTCTGTCATATCGATCAGGCCAACCCCCAGCTCCAGATCACGTCCACGACGGCCAACAATTTTCTTCGGTCGCTCGACGGGGGAACAAGCTTCGCTTCCCTGGGTTCCGGCATCAATAATACCAGAGGACAGTTCATCAATCCTTCCGATCTGGATGATGTAGCCAAGGTCCTTTATGCGGGCGACGATGCCGGCAAATATTATTGTGTCACGAACCTGAACGGAACCCCGGCCTCCCTGTCGGTCACCGCACCTTCCATGGGTACCATGGAGCTCACCGCGGTCCGGGTGGATCGAAATACACCCAATACGATCTGGGTAGGCTGCTCCTTCGGCAGTCCGCTCGTTGCACCCCGTATCATCAAATTCACGAACGCCAATACATCCACGCCGATCGCTTCTGTCAGTACCACCATCTCAGCTCCGGCGGGTGCTGCCGTCTCATCGATCGATATTCATCCGACCAATTCGAATCGGGTCCTTGTCACCCTGTCAAGTTACGGGGTGCAAAGTGTCTGGGAAAGCTCAGATGGGGGGGGCACTTTCACCAGTATCGAGGGCAACCTGCCCGATATGCCCGTCCGCTGGGGCCTCTATGCACCCTCCAATGCCCAGCTCAGCGGCCCCTCCGGAGGGAATGGAGGCATTCTGCTTGCCACGGAACTCGGCGTATGGTCTACCTCCGTGGTGAATGGAACGTCCACCCAGTGGTCGCCCAACAACAACGGGCTGGCCAATGTGCGTACCGATATGTTGCGCTTCCGCTCTTCGGATAACCTGGTGGTGGTTGCAAGCCATGGGCGAGGCCTATTCACTACTACGTTGCCTACCGTGGTCACGGGGATCAACGATCCGGGTACCACACCGGGATTCATCCGTTACATCTCGGCGTCGCCGGAACGCCTCCTGATCGTACCCGGCTCACTGGGTACGCGGAGCCTCTCGGTGGCGATTTTCGACATGTCAGGCAAGCAGGTATACCGATCGCAGGGAGCCTACCGTAGCCTGTCGGTCTCCTTACAGGGATGGGCTTCCGGGGTCTACACGATCCAGTGTGTGGGTAGTGGACGGGAATACTATTCCGGAAGCTTCCTCAAATAAGAACAACGGCCCGCCCCCGGTTTTGACCTATCTTTGCGGCCGCTCATGCGTGTGAGGGAACTGCTGGAACAGTATCAGAACACCCCCCGCCTTTCCCAATTGGCGGACAGGATCGCTTTTGCCCGACCACAGACCACCTTTCTGGAAGGGCTCAATGGCGGTTCGGCTCCCTTTGTCGCCGCCGCTGCTTTGCAACACGCGTCTCTTTCCGGCTTCAATCATCTGCTGGTCCTGAACGATCCGGAGCAGGCCGCTTACTTCCATAATAGCTTGGAGAATATCACCGGTGCCCTGGATATCTTCTATTTTCCCTCCTCTTTCAAGAATCGACGCAACTTCCGTCTGCTGAACGCCTCGCACGTGATGCTTCGAACAGAGGCGCTGACGCAGATCGCGACGGGCACGGCCGAAACGCCCCGTAAGAAAGTCCTGGTCACCAGTCCGGAAGGTCTATTCGAAAAGGTCGTTCTCCCCGAGACGCTCAGCAGTCATATCGTTCGTATTAAATCCGGTGATCGTCTGGATACCGCATCCTTATTGCTGAAACTGTCAGACTATGGTTTCGAACGGACCGATTTCGTATATGCACCCGGGCAATTTGCGGTCCGGGGAGGTATTCTTGACATTTACTCGTTCGGCAATGATAAGCCCTACCGGATCGAGCTCTACGGCGATGAGGTCGATTCGATCCGGATCATCGATCCCGAGTCACAACTCAGTGAACGCAAGTTGCTGCAGGTGCGGATCATTCCCAATGTGGATACGCAGTTCCGGAGCGCAGCCCGCATCAGCCTCTTCCATTTTTTACCGGAACAGACCGTGATCTGGATACAGGATTATGAGCGGTGCGTACAGCGCCTGGAGGAATGTTTCGAGGAATGGGAGGACTTTCATTCAATGGAAAAAAGCGGGGCGCTACGCCGTGCTGGCGATGAACCGGATGAAAACCTGATACGGGAAGACCCGTCCGCCGATGATCTCATCCGCCCAGCCGATTTCGTCCAGGCCCTAACCGAACGGCCTGTTGTGGGCTTCGGACATCCCAGTCAGTTTCCGGCAGACCGATTCCCGGTCACCTTTTCATTTAGTACGCGGGACCAACCGTCCTTCAACCGGCAGTTCGACCGCCTCATCGATGACCTCCGATCCTGGGAGCAGCAACAGTACCGGTTGTATATTTTCTCCGACAGTCCCAAGCAACTGGAGCGCCTGCAGAGCATATTCGACGATCTGAAAGCGGGACTGGTGTTCGAGCCAATCCCTGTTTCCATTCATGAAGGCTTCATTGATCGCGATCTGAAACTGGTTTGCTATACCGACCATCAGATCTTCCAGCGATATCACAAGTACCGGGTCCGGCAAGCCTATAATAAGAATAAGGCCCTGACGCTTCGGTCACTCCGGGAATTGCAGCCCGGGGATTTCGTCACCCATATCGATCACGGGGTAGGGATCTTCAGTGGCCTGCAGAAGATCGAGGCGAACGGACGCATGCAGGAGGCAGTCCGTCTCATCTACAAGGACACGGATATACTCTATGTCAATATCAATAGCCTGCATAAGATCGCTAAGTACACAGGCAAGGAAGGGGCCGTTCCTAAAGTAAACAAACTTGGCAGTGATGCATGGGCCCGGCTCAAGGAGAAGACCAAGACCCGGGTCAAGACGATCGCCTTCGATCTAATCAAGCTCTATGCACGCAGAAAGGCGCAGGAGGGATTTCAGCACGCGCCTGATAATTATCTCCAGGCCGAACTCGAGGCCTCCTTCCTCTATGAAGACACCCCCGATCAGAGCAAGGCCACTGCGGATGTGAAAAAAGACATGGAGTCGCCTGCGCCCATGGACCGCCTCGTTTGTGGCGATGTCGGGTTCGGAAAAACGGAAGTGGCGATACGGGCGGCCTTCAAGACCTGCATCGATGGAAAGCAGGCCGCCATTCTGGTACCCACCACCATATTGGCCTTCCAGCATTACAAGACCTTCTCCGAACGACTGAAGGATTTTCCCGTAACGGTCGATTTCGTCAATCGCTTCAAATCGGCCAAGGAGCGGAAAGACACATTCCGGCGTCTGTCCGAAGGAAAGGTGGATATCATCATCGGCACCCATGCCCTGCTTGGAAAGGAGGTGCAATTCAAGAACCTGGGGCTGTTGGTCGTCGATGAGGAGCAGAAATTCGGAGTGGCCCATAAAGAACGGATCAAAACACTACGGACCGCGGTCGACTGCCTCACCCTCACCGCCACTCCCATTCCCCGGACCCTGCAGTTCTCGCTGATGGGAGCCCGGGACCTGAGCATCATCAATACGCCGCCTCCGAACCGCCAGCCGATCCAGACCGAGGTACAGGTGTACCAGGAAGATTTCATCCGCGATGCGATCTATTTTGAGACCGAGCGGGGCGGACAGGTTTTCTTCATCTACAACCGGATTGCCGGCCTTGCCGAAATGGCCTCGATCCTGCAAGGACTTTGCCCGGACCTGAGCATCGGGTATGCACACGGTCAGATGGAGGGGCATCTGCTGGAGGAGCGTATCCTCGATTTCATCGAACGGAAATATGATGTGCTGGTCTGTACCAATATCGTCGAAAGCGGGGTCGACATTCCCAATGTGAATACCATCATCGTCAACAATGCGCATCAGTTCGGACTCAGCGACCTGCACCAGTTACGCGGCCGGGTGGGCCGCAGCAACCGAAAGGCATTTTGCTATCTCCTGTCACCGCCACTCAGCACCCTGCCGGACGATTCCCGGAAACGGTTGCAGACTCTCGAGCAGCACAGCGATCTCGGAAGCGGGTTCCAGATCGCCATGCGCGACCTCGATATCCGGGGTGCCGGTAACCTGCTGGGTGGCGAACAAAGCGGCTTCATGGCGGAGATCGGATTCGAGATGTACCAGAAGATCCTCCACGAGGCCATACGGGAACTGAAACGTTCGGAGTTCCGCGACCTCTTTAAGGAGGAGATCCGGCAGCAGGATGATTTCGTTCAGGATTGCACCATCGATACGGACCTGGAGATCCTGATACCGGACGCGTATGTGGAGAGCATCACGGAGCGACTGTCCCTCTACCAGCGCCTCGACAACTGCGAGTCAGATACCGAGCTGGAGCAACTGAAAAAAGAGCTGGCCGACCGCTTTGGTCCTGTTCCAGCCACCGTAGAGGACCTTTTTACCACCGTTCGCTGCCGAAAATGGGCCGTGGAACTGGGATTTGAGAAAATGAGCCTGAAGGATGGGGTACTCCGCTGCTACTTTATCAATCGCCCCGATTCACCCTTCTTTGAGTCGGAACTGTTTCGCCGGATCCTCGATTACCTGCAGACCGGCACCAATAAGGCCCGTCTCAAACAGACCGGCAGGGCCTTTTTACTGACGTTGCAACCGGCACCTGATATGCAGGCCGTGCATTCCTTTTTGGCGGATCTGCACCAGCAGGCGGCAGGGAAGAAACCTGGTACCGGGAATTCGGTTTAAGGTTCAGGCTGCCAAGCGAAAGCTTGCTTTAACGTTCCATACCAACACGGTATTTTTTTGTAATTTTACCATGAGGTCGTATTATGCGATGGTATCCAATATCGTTGATGGCAACGCTGTTCTTGTGCTTGACCCTTCAGGCGCAGGAACAAAACCGGTACACCCTGTTTCTCCGAAGCGGCGCCTTTATCCCCCCGTCCGATCTGTCCTCACAACACCTGGCTCAGTTCGGACCTTCTGCCAAACGGTTGGCCGGCAAACAAAGTTTCCTCATCCAGTTCCGGCAGCTTCCGACCCAGGAGACCCGCATCCGGTTGCAGCGGTCCGGCATCGAGCTGCAGGATTATATTCCGAATAACGCGTTTCTGGCTACGGCCACAGGAACCCTCGATTCCGCCTTGCTTCAGGCCCTCGATGTCCGTGCAGTGCTTCCGCTTCTACCCCAACAAAAAATACAGCCTGAACTGGCCAATGGGTTCGTTCCTCCGCATGCCATTCCGGCCGTAGGCTCTGTCGATCTTTGGGTACAATTATTCCCTTCTTTCGGATATGCGGAATCGGTACAGCAACTGCGCCAATTGAATGTACAGGTGCTTCACGAACTGTTCCGCGGCTATGATATCGTGGCGGTACGTCTCAATGCAGCGCGGCTGAACGAGCTGGCAGACCTTCCGTATGTGCAGTACCTGCAACCCATACCCGGCCCGGATCAGGAACTGAATAACCGCTCGATCGGATTGAGCCGGGCCAATGTGCTTCGCTCCTCACTCAGCGGTCAACGAAACCTGCGCGGGTCGGGTGTGGTGGTTGGGGTAGGGGATAATGCCAATCCCATGAACCACGTGGATTTCACAGGCAGGCTCATCAACCGCTCAGGTGCTGCAAGCGGCTCTCATGGTCTTCATGTTTCCGGAACGGTATTGGGTGGTGGCATCATCGATGAGCGGACCGAGGGATATGCCCCCAAAGCAACGCTGATCAAGCAATACTTCAGCGGCATCCTCATCAATACGCCTGCCTACATCCAGGACTACGGTATGGTCATCACGAATAATTCTTATGGCAATATCGTGGAGTGTGCCTCCTTCGGGACCTATACCCTGTAT